>DASTIQ010000277.1 GCA_035717485.1 Thermoanaerobaculia bacterium
CGACGAGATCCGCGACGGGATCACGGCGCGGATCGACGAGAAGGGCGCGGGCCTCTTCCTCTCCCGCCGCGGACGTCGCGGCGGGGAAGAGCCGGAAGCGCTCGCCGCCGGCCAGCCGGTACACCGTCCGGTACGGAGAAGTCGCGAACCAGGGTTCCAGTCCGGCGGAAGGCGGAGAGATCGACGAAACCGAACGAACGTCCGCCAGGCGGAGGAGCCCGGCCTTGCGCGGGTCGGACAGCGGCAGAGACGCCACCGCCCGGCCGAAGAGGAACGAGCGGCGCGGCGAGAAGCGATCGATGTCGTTGTTCCCGGCGAACGCGACGCCCGCCATCGTGGGGGCCATGGGTCGCAGCGGGTCGGCCGCCACTTCCGTCTCGCCGTCGAAGTAGAACCGCCCGCCGCGCGCCGCGACGGCGCGAACCGCCTCCGGCGGGTCGTCGAACTGCGAGGCCGGGGCGAGCGGGACCGAGTTCCAGGTCCGGGGAACGAGATCCGCCAGGAGGATCAGGGCGAGCGCGCCGGCGAGACGCCTCGGGCGGCGCGCGAAACCGGCGGCGGCGATGAACAGCACTCCCGAAAGCGCCGCCGCGGTCGAGAGCTCGCGGCCGATCGCATCGAGGATGGCGCTCCGCGCCGGCGCGAGAGAGCCGTCCGCGATTCGCGATCCGACGATCGCCGACCACGCCCGAACCGGCGCGAGCCGGACCAGGAGCGCCGCGATTCCCGAAGCCGCCGCCATCGACGCGCCGGCCACCGCGACTCGCCGGATCGCCACGCGATCCCCCGACCGTACGCGATCGAGGCCGAAACCGGCGGCCGCGATCGCGCAGACGGCGGAGAAGAAGAGCCACTTCTCCGGATACCGGACGAGCGAGAGTCCCGGCAGCGAGAGCAGCCGGTCGCCGCCCGGCAGGTAGCGGCCGAGCGAGAGGAGCGCGGCGATCGCCGCGAGTGTCAGCAGCGCGCGCCCGCGGCGACGGCGCGCCGCCGCGGGAAGGAGGGCGAGCGTCGCCATTCCGACCGCCAGCGTCGAGATGTACGGAGTCCCCGCATCGAAGAAGGCGCTTCCCCAGAACCCGTTCGCCGTCGCGGCGTGGACGTCGCCGAAGAGCCCGGGCCAGACGAAGGCGAGGAAACGGAGCGGCCGCACCGAGTAGAACGCGGCGCCGGAGGCCACCGCGAGACCTCCCCGCCGGACGGTGTCGCCGATCAGCCCGGCAGCCCCGGCGATCTGCGGCATCGCCATCGCGGCCCCCGCGAGGGCCGCGCCCGCGGCGGCCTTCCAGCGGCCGCGCCGCTCGAGGAGCCGGAACGCAAGAGCGAGAAAGAGGACCTCTCCGGCGATCGCCGGCTCGCCCGACAGGATCACGAGGCCGAAGATCAGGGCGCCTCCCGCGACGCCCGATGGCGCCCCCCAGGCCGAGAGCAGCGGGAGAAACAGGGCGACGCTCCAGGCGGTCGTCGGGAGCGAGGCGAGCGTCATCGCGGGCCCCGACACGGCGAGCGCGAACGCGCACACGGCGGCGGAGAAGCGCGTGAGCGAAAGCTTCCGGAGCGCCGCGAAGGAAAGGAGCGCGAAGGCCTCCGCCCACAGGAGATGCGCGGCCCGCGCTCCCGACGAGAACGGCCGAACGAGGAACAGGAGCGTTGCCGGGAAGAAGACGGCGTTGTTCGGATCGGCGGCCATCGGGATCCCCGATCCGAGCGACGGGTTCCAGAGCGGAGAAGCGCCCGACCGGATCGCCGCGGCGAACGCGGCCCGGAGCGGGGCGAAGAAGAAGCCGAGGTCGCGGGCGTAAAAAACGAGGCCGCCTCCGAAGAGACGGCCCCAGAAGATCGCGATGCCGCCGGCGAGGATGGCGGCCGCCGCCGCGTCCTTCCGGCTTTTCAGAATCGCGTCACCTCTTCGTTTCGACCGTGACGTAGAAGTACTTGGCCCGGTCGATGTTCCGGAACACGTGCGCGAAGGTGATCGTGAAATTGTCGCGGGCTCCCTTGTTCAGGTCTCCGACCTTCACTCCTCCGTCTCCGGCGGCGATCAGGTGATTCTCCTCGTCGAAGATCGCGACCGCGATCCCCGGGACGACGTCGACCGTCGAATCGTTGTCGACGCGGACGTGCGCCCGCGAGGTCGACATCCGGGTCGGCTTGACGACCGATCCGAGGTCCCAGGTGATCTGCTTGACGGTGATCCCGCTTTCCGTCCAGTTGAGGACCTGCACGCCGTTCACGGGCGCCCATTCGAAGCGCTTCGTCACGACGGCCGCCGAGACCGACGCGGCGGCCGCCGAGACCAGGAGCATCAGGGGCAGAATTCTTTTCATCGTCACCTCCATCCCAAGGGTAGCAAAAGTTCAGCCCTGAGCGCTCACGTCCGGCAGGGAAAAAAGGAAAGCCTTTTGTCGAGGGAAGCGGGTTTCCCGCCCTACTTCAGCTCGCGCGGAGGAAGGTCCGAGGCCGGATTGAAGTCGCTCGGCCGCGGGCCGTTCCGGAGCCGCGAGTGGCGGTGGCCGTACAGGAAATAGACGACGAGCCCGGTCAGGAGCCAGCCGAAGAACCGCCACCACGAGCTCGGCGGGAGATAGAAGATGAGGTACACGCACGCGACCAGACCGAGGCCCGGCAGGAAGACCGGCCCGAGCGGAACGCGGAACGGGCGCTCCCGGCCGGGGTCCTTGAAGCGCAGGACCATGATTCCCAGACAGACGAGGATGAACGCGAAGAGCGTTCCGATGTTCGTGAGATCCACCATCTCGTCGATGTTCGCGACGGCTGCGGCGAGACCGACGAGGACCCCGGTGAGGATCGTCGCGACGTGGGGCGTCCGGAACTTCGGATGCACCTTCGCGAACGACGGGGGAAGGAAGCCGTCCCGCGCCATCGCGAAGAGGATGCGGGGCTGGCCGAGCTGGAAGACGAGAAGGACGGCGGTGTGGGCGATCACCGAGCCGAGCGCGACGATCCCCACCATGTAGTTGGGCATGCGCACGTACTTCATCGCCATCGTCAGCGGCTCCGCCTGCTGCGAGGAATTGAGGTGCTGCAGGACGGGGAACGGGACCATTCCGGTGAAGACCGCCGCGATGCCGACGTAGATCACCGTGCAGACGATCAGCGAGCCGATGATCCCGATCGGCATGTCGCGCTTCGGATCGCGGCACTCCTCCGCCGTCGTGGAGACCGCGTCGAAGCCGATGTACGCGAAGAAGATGATCGCCGCGCCCGTCGAGATCCCGGCGAAACCGTTCGGCGCGAAGGGGTGCCAGTTCGCGGGCTTGACGAAATGGAAGCTCACGAACACGAAGAAGGCGAGCACGACCAGCTTGATCGCGACCATCACCGCGTTGAACCGCGCCGACTCCTTGACGCCCCAGACGAGGACCACCGTGATTCCGGCGACGATCAGGAAGGCGAGGATGTTGAAGACGATCGGGATCCCGAAGAGGTGCGGCGCGCCGGCGATGACCGCGGGCACCTTCTGGTGCGCCGTGCGGTAGTCGATCGTCAGCCACGTCGGGAGATGGATGCCGAGGCCGTCGAGAAGCGTGTTGAAGTAGTTCGCCCAGGAAATCGCGACCGCGACGTTCCCGATGGCGTATTCGAGAATGAGGTCCCAGCCGATGATCCAGGCGACCAGCTCTCCGAGCGTCGCGTACGAGTACGTGTAGGCGGACCCGGCGACGGGCACCATGGAAGCGAACTCCGCGTAGCAGAGCGCCGTGAAGCCGCAGACGACCGCGGTCAGGAAGAAGGAGAGCATCAGCGCCGGCCCGGCCCCGGGCCGGTGGGCGTCGCCCGCGGCCGCGGTGCCGATCGTCGCGAAGATGCCGGCTCCGATGATGGCGCCGATCCCGAGCGCGATCAGATTGACCGGACCGAGGGCCTTCTTGAGCTGGTGGCCCTCTTCCTGCGTCTCGGCGACGAGGTCGTCGAGCGATTTCGTCCGGAACAGCTGATTCAAGTTGGTCGAAGGGTAAGGGACGCCCCTTCGGAACGCAACGGATTTCTGGCGGGAAATCAGCCCGCGGAAACGCCCGCGGCGACCGCGGAAACGCGCGCCGGGAGCTCGGCGAGAGACCGGATCCGCTCCCGGATCTCGGGATGCCGGTCGTCCCGGTCGAGGAGGAGCGCGGACAGTCCGGCCGCGCGGGCGGCCGCCCAGTCTTCCTCGACCGAATCGCCGACGTGAACGGTCTCCGATCCGGAAACCCCGAGGCGCTCGCACGCCCTCCGGAAGATCTCGGGATGCGGCTTCCCCGCCTGCTCCGTCGCGGAAATCAGGAGCGCGGAGAATCGCGCGGCGAGCCCGTGCGCTTCCAGGAGCCCGGCGAGCGTCGAGTCCCAGTTCGAGACGATCGCGAGCCGGTACCCCGAAGCCTCGAGCGCGTCGAGCGCGGGAACGACGTCGTCGAAAACCGCCCAGGCGTCCGGGCGCAGAAAGTGCCCGACGAGCCGGTCGAAGCAGGCGGCGGAGAGGCGCCCGCCGTCGAAATGGAACCGGGCGCGCTCGACGAACATCTCCCAGAAGCCCCGTTCACCCGTCGGGCCGCCGTACCGGTCGACGAGCTTCTTCTCCCGGATTTCGCGCCACGTCTTCGCGAGCGCGCCGCCGAGCGCCGCCGCGTCGCCCTTCGCGCCGTCGAGCGCGAACTCGCGGAGGTAGACCTCCTCGACGGGAGGGTCCGCGCGGAGGAGCGTCGCTCCCGCGTCGAAGGTGATCGCGCGGATGATCGGGCGGTCGGTCATCTCAACGCGCCGGGTTGAAGCGCCGCGGCCGCTCAACCCGGCGCCGCCGGAGCGTCGCCGCCCGAATCCCCGAGCCGCTGCTCACGACTCGCGACTCGCCGACCGTCGTCACGGCATCACCTGGCCGCCGTCGAGCACGATCGCCTGTCCGGTCAGGTCGCGCGCGTCGTCCGACGCCATGTAGGCCGCGAGCCCGGCGATCTCTTCCGGATCGAGGACGCGCCCGAGCGGCGCCATCCGGGCGCAGATCGCGCGCGCCTCTTCTTCCGTGACTTTCGCGCCGCTCGCGATCCGGCGGTAGCCCTGCCGGGCGAGATCCGTCTCCACCCAGCCGGGGCAGATCGCGTTCGCCGTGATCTTCCGCGGCGCGAGCTCGAGCGCCATCGTGCGGGTCAGGCCGATCACGGCGTGCTTGGTCGCGACGTAGGCCGCCAGCCCCGGAACGCCGAAGCGGCCCAGGACGGAGGAGAGATTGACGATGCGCCCCCCGTCCGGGATGTGCCGGGTCGCCGCGCGCGTGACCCGCCAGACCGCGGTGAGGTTCGTCGCGAGCACGGCGTCCCAGGTCGCGTCCGCGGCGGCGTCTTCCTCCGACGATCCTCCGGCGACCGGAGTGAGACCCGACGTCCCGGCGTTGTTGACGAGCACGTCGATCGTCTTCCAGCGTTCGACCGCCGCGCCGAGAGCGCTCCCGTACGACTCGGGCCGGGTCACGTCGCACTCGACCGCGATCGCTTCGCCGCCCGCGGAGGCGATTTCCCGCGCGATGCGAAGCGTTTCGCCGGAAGAGCGTGCGGCGAGGCAGACCCGGGCACCCTCGGCCGCGAAACGGCGCGCGATCGCCGCGCCGATGCCGCGCGACGCGCCGGTCACGAAGGCGGTTTTCCCCGAAAGCCGCATCGATTTCGAGATTATCATCGCGGGATGCGACGTTTCCTCGCTCTCTCGGCCGCCGCCGCCCTCGCCGGTTGCGCGTCACGGACGGCCCGGACTTCCGGGAGTGCCGCGCCCCCGGCTCCCCCGCCGCCGCCCGCCGCGGCGAGCACGCCGGCGCCCGCTCCCCCGCAGCCCGCTCGGTACCTCGCGCCGACTGCCTTCGCCGGGGGCGACGGCAGTTCCGTCGAGCAAGCCGTCGTCGTGCTCGCGCAGACCGAAGACGAGGGGATCGACCTCGAGCACCACTGGATCTTCGACCATTACGGCCGCTTCCGGAAGCTCCGCGGCGGGCTCGCTTCGGCGGACGGAAAGCACTACGACGTGCTCACGGTCGAGCTCGGCGACCACACCGAAAAGACGATCTATTTCGACATCACCGGGTTCTACGGCGTGATGGAGGTCCCGGGAACTCCCGCGCCTCCGCCTCCACCGCCCCGGTAGCCGCGCGCCGGTGACTTTGCAGCCCGGGCGCGCGGCGAGGCGCGAGCCCGACGGGATGCGGCATCGCCCCGCACCACTCAGGAATCGGGTGAAATGCCGCCCAGCAGAAACTCGAACACCGACCGGATCGAGGAGCGCGAGAACGATTCGGCTCTTCCCTCGCGCCGCGCGATCGCGCGGTCCCGGATCATCGCCTCCGCCGCGCCCATGAACGCCGAACGAAGCGCCGCCGGATCGAGCGACGGCGCGAGGCTTCCGTCCCGCTGGCCGCGGCGGATGAGCAGATCGACGAGCCCGGAGAAATCGGAAAGACCCCGCGAAATGCTGACGACCTTTCCGTCGCCCCGCACGCGCCGCTCCTCGAGGAGCACGAGAAAGGCGAGATTCGGATCGGCGTCGAACGCGGCGATCATTGCGGAGAGCACCTTGAGAATTCCGTCGCGTCCGCTGCGGGCGCCGGACGCGATGGCCTCGAGCTTCGCGTTCAGCGGAGCCCAGCTCTCGTTGAATACCGCTTCGAGCAACCCGGCCTTCCCGCCGAAGAGGCGGACCATCTGGGTCTCGGCGGAGCCCGCTTCCCGGGCGATCAGCGCCGTCGACGCGCCGTCGTAGCCATGCTGCAGGAAGAGCTCGCGGGCCGCGGCGATGAAACGCTCGCGGGAGCTGAGGGTATTTTCGGGTCCGTCGGCCATCGGCCCGATCCTAGGGCAGGACGGCAGACCATCGATATCGAATTGCGGGCTTTTTTCGTAAATCGATGAAAATAAAATACAAAAAATCCTTGACCGATAGTGGCACTGCCATCATAATGCGCCGCAATATTCAAATGACCGCCCGCGACGAGCCGATGTCCGACTTGCCCAACAGGCGGGGTCCATTCGGAGGAGGAGCTCGGAACATGAAGAAGGTTCTCGTTTTCGGGGCCGCTCTGGCCTTCGCCGTTTCGGCGATGGCCGAGAAGAAAGAAATCAACGGGCAGTGGTACAGCATGTTTCCCACGAAGGCGAACGCCGAGGCGGTCTCGCACTATGCGCGGGGCGGCGGCGGCTCGAACCTCGTCTACCACAACGGCGACGTGCTCGTCGCGGCGAAGGTCGTTCCGATCTTCTGGGGAACCTACTGGTCGTCGGGAACCGGCGCGAGCCAGGCGGCGACGATGGAGTTGTTTTACGAGCAGTTCGGAACCAATTCCCACTACGGCGTGATCACGCAGTACTACGACACCGTCTACGGCGGAACGCGAACGATCGGGCTCTCCACCCTGACGAATTCCGGCGACGCCTGGTACGACTCGACGAACCCGACGAGCGCGAACGTGACCGACGCGATGGTCCAGGCCGAGGTCAACGCGTACCTCGCCGGCCACGGGTACAAGGCGCTCGACAGCCACGGCGTCGACCAGGCCATCTATGAGGTGTTCATCGGGCCGGCGTACTTCTCGTCGAACGGCACGAGCGGGTCTTGCGGCGCGACCGGCGGCGTGAGCCTCGCGTACTGCGCGTATCACGGAAGTTTCAGCACGAGCGCAGGCGGTGCGACGAAGACGGTCAAGTACTCGATCGAGCCGTACCCCTCCTGCAGCGGCTGCAAGACGAGCGGCTGGAGCGACGTCAACAACATGCAGCATTTCGCCTGCCACGAGACCCGCGAGGCCGTGACCGACCCGGTGAGCGGCTGGTGGGACAACCGTGGCTACGAAGCCGACGATAAGTGCGCGTGGAGCCCGACGCCCTTCATCGACGGCGGGTACGGCTACCAGTACGAGTGGTCGAACAAGAACGGCGCCTGCGTCAAGTAACTCCTCCGAAAAACGTTTCTTTCAGGCCCCGGTTCGCCGGGGCCTCTTCTTTTTCGCCGTCCTTCCTGCCTGTCCTTCCGATCAGTAGATTCCTTCGTCTGCGCTTCCGATAATCCCCGTGCTCCCCTTCCGTCCGAGGCGGGGCCCATACCGGGCGCGCCCAACGGACCGGCAATTTCCTCCCGGAGGTTTCCCCGGATGAAAACGGTCGTTTCCCTTGCGCTTTCGCTCGCGCTCGCCTCGTCGGCCGGCGCCGCGATGAAAGAAGTCAACGGTCACTGGGTGCACGAGTATCCGACGAAAGGTCGGGCCCTTCTGCACACGGCGAGCGCCTCGAACATGTCGTACCACGGCGGAAACATCCTCCCCGCCGCGAAGGTCGTTCCGATCTTCTGGGGCTCTTACTGGGGAACGTCGACGGGTTCGTCCCAGCGATCCGCGATGAGTCTCTTCTTCCAGC
This sequence comes from Thermoanaerobaculia bacterium, assembly GCA_035717485.1. Lineage (NCBI taxonomy): Bacteria > Pseudomonadati > Acidobacteriota > Thermoanaerobaculia > Thermoanaerobaculia bacterium. The sequence goes on from DASTIQ010000277.1 coordinate 8,385, forward strand.
AGTTCGGGACGAATGCGCATTACGGAGTGATCACGCAGTATTACGACACGACGACCGGGTCGACGCGGTACATCGGGCTCTCGGCGCTGCTCGCCACCGGCTCGACCGGCTGGTCCGACACGACGAACCCGTCGTCGTCGCGCGTCACGGACGCGATGGTCGAGGCGGAAGTCGACAAGTACCTCGGAAGCCACGCGTTCAACGGCCAGTCGATCTACGAGGTCTTCATCGGACCCGGGTACTACTCCTACGACGGCGGCGCGACCTCCTGCGGCGGGGGGAATCTCCGGTACTGCGCGTACCACGGCGCTTACTCCTGGAACGGCCACACCGTGAAGTACTCGATCGAGCCCTACCCCTCGTGCAGCGGCTGCCACGCCTACGGCTTCACGACCGCGCAGGACATGCAGCATTTCGCCTGCCACGAGACCCGGGAAGCGGTGACCGATCCCGTGAATGCGTGGTGGAACGGATCGACCGGATACGAGGCGGACGACCAGTGCGCCTGGAGCCCGGCCCCGTTCACCGACGGCGGCTATGGCTACCAGTACGAATGGTCGAACCGGAACGGCGGCTGCGTCCGGTAACCGACGAGCCGGCCCCGCTCTTTCGCCCCGGCGCGCCGGGGCGTTCTTTTTTGACGGACAAAAACCGTTTGAGGCGAAAGAGACTTCTTGACGCCTCCCGGCGGCGCCCCCATAATTCCCCGCAATTTCCGGCCGCCCGCGACGAGCCACGATCCCGCGACTTGCCCAACAGGCGGCGGTGTAGGGAACGGAGGAGGAACTCGGGAATGAAGAAGCTACTGGCGCTCGGGATCTCTCTCGCGCTCGCGTCGACGAGCTTCGCGGCGATGAAAGAGGTCAACGGACACTGGGTGCACGAGTACCCGACCAGGGCTCAGGCGCCGATCCACGCGGCGTCCTCGTCGAACATCTCCTACCACGGCGGCGACATCCTGAACGCGGCGAAGGTGGTCCCGATCTACTGGGGAACCTACTGGGGAAGCGGCACCGGCGCGACCCAGCGCTCCACGATGAACCAGTTCTACGAACAGTTCGGAACGAACTCCCATTACGCCGTCATCACCCAGTACTACGACACGACGACCGGCTCGACCCGCTACATCGGCGCGTCGACGCTGCTCAACGCCGGCGGCGACTGGTACGACTCGACCAACCCCACGTCGGCGAAAGTCTCGGACTCGATGGTTCAGGCCGAGGTCAACAAGTACCTGAATTCCCACTCCTTCAACAACGAAGCGATCTACGAGGTCTTCATCGGACCCGGCTACTACTCCTCCGACGGCGGCAGCACGTCGTGCGGCGGGACGCACCTCGCGTATTGCGCCTACCACGGCAGCTACAGCCACAACGGGCACACGGTGAAGTACTCGATCGAACCGTACCCGTCCTGCAGCGGCTGCCACGCTTCCGGCTTCACGGTTCTCCAGGACGCGCAGCATTTCGCCTGTCACGAGACGCGCGAAGCCGTCACCGACCCGGTCAACGCCTGGTGGAACGGCTCGACCGGCTACGAGGCGGACGACCAGTGCGCCTGGAGCCCGGCGCCGTTCACCGACGGCGGCTACGGCTACCAGTACGAGTGGTCGAACAAGAACGGCGGCTGCGTCAAGTAGCCAGAACGACTCCGCCAGATTCGAGGCCCCGGCTCGCCGGGGCCTTTCTTTTGTTCGAGTTCAAGACGAAACGCCGCGTCTATTGACCGCCCGAAAGCAAGTTCCTGATAATCGGGACGCCCGTCCGCGACAGCTCACGATTCTGCGACTGGCCTCCGGGCGGAAATCGGGCCTGAGGAGGAACATCAGGAAATGAAGAGATTCATCGTTGCCGGAATCATGCTCACCTTCGCGGGCTACGCCGCCGCCCAGAGCGCTTCGGCGAATCCCCGCGCGCAGGTTCGCGCCGCCGTCCACTTCGACACGTCGCCACCTCTGCGCGACATCACGCCCGAGCTCCCGCTGTTCCGCGCGCCCCACGAAGCGCCGCGACCCCTCCCGTTCCACCCCGCGGGTCTGCCGTCGGACGCCCCGGATCCGGTCGCGCAGACGTCCGCCAACGTGCTGGTGGCCGCGACGGCGGGGCTCGGCTTCGCGGGTGTCGGGCAGGGGGACTACGGGTTCTCGCCCGATGCCGCTCCGCCCGACACGAACGGCGCGGTCGGCGCGACCCAGTACGTCCAGTGGGTCAACGAGTCGTTCGCGGTCTTCGACAAGTCGGGCAATAAGGTCCTGGGACCTGTGGCCGGCAATACACTCTGGTCCGGATTCGGGGGCGGCTGCCAGAACAACAACGACGGCGATCCGATCGTCCAGTACGACAAGCTCAACAATCGGTGGGTCATGTCGCAGTTCTCCGTGAGCACGACCCCGTATTTGCAGTGCTTCGCGGTCTCCGCGACGTCGGACGCGACCGGGTCCTGGCACCGGTACGCGTTCACGGAGCCGAACTTCAATGATTACCCGAAGATCGGCGTCTGGTCCGACGGCTACTACGCGACGTACAACATGTTCACCGGCACCTTCCAGGGAGCGCGCGCCTGCGCCTACGACGGCGCGGCGATGAGAAACGGGACCGCCGCGAAGGAAGTCTGCTTCCAGCTCTCGTCGGCCTACGGCGGTCTGCTCCCCGCCGACATCGACACGCCGGCGGCGCTTCCGACGGCCGGCTCGCCCGAGTACTTCCTGAATTTCGGGTCGAGCTCGCTCCACGTCTGGAAGCTCCACGCGGATTTCGGGACGCCGGCGAATTCGACGTTCACGGGGCCCGCGACCATTTCGGTCGCCGCCTTTTCGACGGCCTGCGGCGGCGGAGCGTGCGTCCCGCAGCCGGGAACGAGCCAGAAACTCGATTCGCTCGGCGATCGCCTGATGTACCGCCTCGCCTACAGCAAGGTGGGGACGCTGGAGTCGCTCGTCGTCAACCACTCCGTCAAGGTGAGCGGGAACAAGAAGACCGAGGTCGACGGCGTCCGGTGGTACGAGCTGAGACTCAACACGTCGACCGGGGCGACGCCGACCCTCGTCCAACAGGGGACGTATTCCCCCGACTCCGCCTCGCGCTGGATGGGATCCGTCGCGCGCGACAAGACCGGCAACATCGCTCTCGGATACAGCGTCTCGAGCGCGAGTCTCTACCCCTCGATCCGTTTCACCGGCCGCGCCTCGACCGATCCGCTCGGAACGCTTCAGGCGGAGACCGGGCTTCACAGCGGGACAGGGTCCCAGCAGCGGTCCCTGAACCGCTGGGGCGACTACAGCAGCATCAGCGTGGATCCGATCGACGGCTGCACCCTTTGGTATACGACCGAGTACCTGAAGAACAGCGGCACGTTCAACTGGAGCACCTGGATCGGCAGCTTCAAGATGGCCGGCTGTCAGTAAGTTCCGGCTCTTTTGCGTCGTTTCCGGCCCCGGGGCGACCCGGGGCCTCGTTTTTTCCACGCGGTTCGACCGGTTCGAGCCGACCGCCCGGGAACGCGAGTAAAGGCAAAAAAATTGCATGCAAACGGGCCAATGGCGCTCCGCAATCTCGCGATTCGCCTTTTCGGGAAGAGGAGGAACTCCGCGATGAAGAAACTCATGGCTCTGGCGTTCTGCGTCGCCCTGGCGTCGACCGCCATGGCCGAAAGACGAGAGACCAACGGACACTGGGTGAACGAGTTTCCGACGAAAGCCCGAGCCGCGCAGCACTTCGCGCGCGGCGGCCACGGGGCGAATCTCTCCTACCCTGGCGGCGACATCCTCAACGCCGCGCACGTCGTCCCGATCTATTGGGGAAGCTACTGGGGAAGCGGCACCGGCGCGACGGAGCGCTCGACGATGGACAGCTTCTACTCGCAGTTCGGAACGAACTCCCATTACCAGGTGATCACGCAGTACTACGACACGACGACGGGGACCACCCGGTACATCGGCTTGAGCTCGCTCTATTCCGCGGGCGACTCGTACGACTCGTCGAACCCGCCGACCAACGTCACGGACGCGGCGGTCCAGGGCGAGGTCAACAAGTACCTCTCGACCCACACGTTCGACAACGAGGCGATCTACGAGGTGTTCATCCCGCCGACGTCGTATTCCTCCGACGGCACCTATACCTCCTGCGGCGGACCGAATCTGTACTACTGCGCGTACCACGGCAGCTACACGAGCGGCGGCCATACGATCAAGTATTCGATCGAGCCGTATCCGAGCTGCGCGGGCTGCCATGCGTCCGGATTCACGACGCTCCAGGACGCCCAGCACTTCGCCTGCCACGAAACCCGCGAAGCGGTGACCGACCCCGTCAACGCATGGTGGGACAGCAGCGGCTACGAGGCCGACGACAAGTGCGCGTGGAGCCCGGCGCCGTTCACCGACGGCGGCTACGGCTACCAGTACGAGTGGTCGAACGCGAACAAGGGTTGCGTGAAGTAGGAGCTCCCGCTCCGGATATTGCGCCCCGGCTCCGGCCGGGGCTTTTTTTTGCGCGAATCCGGCGGAGAGCGCCGGTGCGCGCCCGGGCGCAACATCCCCGCGTGGTTCCGCCCCGACGGACGACTCGCGGCTGACGGCCGCCGCGGTCCGCGGACTAATATCCCGCCGTGCCATCCCGCTTCATCCTCGCGATCGACGCCGGAACGACCGGGAACCGCGCGATTCTCTTCGACCGGGACATGCGTGCGGTCCGGCGCGCGTATCGCGAGCTCCCCGTCTCGTTCCCCCGGCCCGGGTGGGTGGAACAGGACCCCGGGGAGATCCGGGACGGCTGCATCGCCGTCGCCCGCGAGGTGCTCTCGGACGTTTCGCCGAGCGACGTCGCCGCGATCGGCATCACGAACCAGAGGGAAACCGTCGTCGTCTGGGACCGCGAGAGCGGGACTCCGCTCTCGCCGGCGATCGTGTGGCAGGACCGCCGGACCGCGGAGTTCTGCCGGACGCTCGATTCCGCGATGCTTCGCCGGCGGACGGGACTTCCGGCGGACCCGTACTTCTCCGCGTCGAAGCTGCGGTGGATCCGGGAGCACGTCGATCTCCCGGAGACCGCGATCGCCGGAACCGTCGACAGCTGGGTTCTCTGGAACCTGACGGGCGGCCGGCGCCACACGACCGACGCCTCGAACGCCTCTCGGACCCTGCTCTTCGACCTTTCTACCGGAGCGTGGGACGCTGGCCTCTGCGCGCTCTTCGACGTCCCTCCCGCGATGCTCCCCGGGATCACGGCGAGCGGAGGCGATCTGGGCGCTTCCGATCCGAAACTCTTCGGCGCGGAGATTCCGGTCTGCGCCGCGATCGGCGACCAGCAGGCGGCGCTCTTCGGGCAGGCGTGCTTCCGGCCGGGAGACGCGAAAGCGACCTTCGGCACCGGACTCTTCCTCGTCTGCAACGCGGGCGACGCGATCCCGGCCTCCGACGCGCTCCTTTCGACCGTCGCGTGGCGGATCGGCGGCCGGACCGTCTATGCGCTCGAGGGGAGCGCGTTCGTCGCCGGCGCCGCGGTGCAATGGCTCAGGGACGGCCTCGGCATTCTCGAGACGGCGGCGGAATCGGAAGCGGCGGCCGAATCCGTCGCCGACAACGGCGGGGTCTATTTCGTTCCCGCCCTTTCCGGCCTCGGCACGCCCTACTGGGACGCGGCGGCGCGCGGTCTCTTCATCGGACTGACGAGAGGTACCGGGCGCGCCCATCTGGTGCGGGCGACGCTCGAAGCGATCGCGTATCAGACGCGGCAGCTCGTGGAGCTGCTCGGGGCGACCCTCGGCGTTTCCGTGCCGGAGCTTCGCGTGGACGGAGGCGCCACCGAAAACGGTTTCCTCATGCGGCACCTCGCCGACGTGCTCGGCGTCCCCGTCGCCCGGCCGGAAATGGCGGAGCTCACCGCGGCGGGCGCCGCCGGCATCGCCGGAGTCGCCGCGGGGTTCTGGCGCTCGCCGGAGGACTTCGCGGAGCGTCTCGGGAAGCCGCACGTCTTCGAACCCTCCGGGGCCTCGCGCGAAACGGAATACGGCCTCTGGAAAGACGCGGTCGAGCGGAGCCGGGCCTGGGCGCCGTGACGAAGCCGCCGTCCGCCGGCCCGCCCGGGGACGCGGCGGGCCCGTGCCGCCCGTGAGACGCGCCGCCCGCTGGGCCCTCATCGCCGTTCTCACGCTCGTCGCCGCGGCCGCCCTTTTCTTCGCCACCCTTCCCGACGTGGGCTCGCTCGCCCGGCACGATCCCCCGACGACCGCGTTCATCGAACGCCGCAAGGCCGAGCTCCGCCGGGAAGGGCGGAGCGACCGGATCGACCGCATCATCGTCCCTCTCTCGCGCATCTCGCCCGCGCTGAGGCGCGCCGTCGTCCTGACCGAAGACCAGAATTTCTACCGCCATCACGGGGTCGACTGGGAGGCGACGAGGCTCGCGATCCGAACCGACATCGACCGGCGACGGCTCCGGGTCGGCGGCTCCACGATCACCCAGCAGCTGGCGAAGAACCTCTATCTCTCCCCGGCGCGCACGCCCTGGCGGAAGGCGCGGGAGATCGCGATCGCGATCGAGATGGACCGGCTCCTCCCGAAGAGTCGGATCCTGGAGCTGTATCTCAACGCGATCGAGTGGGGGGAGCGCTGCTACGGCGCCGAAGCGGCGTCCCGGCTCTACTTCGGCCACCCGGCCTCGCAACTGACCGACCGGGAAGCCGCGATCCTCGCCGCGATGATCGCGTCGCCGCGGGTCTTCGGCCCCGGCCGGCATTCGCGTCGGCTCGAGCGGCGCGCGATGCGAATCCTCCGGCTGATGCAGCGCTGAACGACGGCCGCTCACCGGATTTGGTTCGATTCTTGCTTGCATCCGGTTCGGCTTCCTTCCCCGGAATCGGCAACAGCAGGAGATCCGACGATGAGCTTTTCACGGATCGTTTCGACAGCCGGCGGAGCTGCGGCCGGGGTCCTGGCGGCTTCGTTCGCGATCGCCGCCCCGGGCCGGTCGCCCGTCCGAACGCCCTCCTCCGCCGCTCTCCCCGAGATCCGCCGCACGTCCGTGGCGACGGCGACGGCTCCCGCCGCTCCGGCCGGTTTCTCGGCGGGCGCGGTCGCCGTCGTGGACGCCGCGGGCACGACGCCCGCCGGAAACGTCTTTTCCTCGCGCGATCAGGTCCATCTCGCTGCCGGCCCGGCGGATCCGGCGTGCGCGATCGGGGCTCTCGCCGACGGCGCGTGGTTCTACCAGGTGACCGACGCCTCCGGTCAGACGCTCCTCTCGGGCGCGCCCCGGTCGCTCCAGGTCTCGGGCGGCGTCATCGTCTCCGCCGACGGCGCCTCCTCCGGGGAAACCGCGTGCGGATCGGAGATCGTCGCGCTCGCGCCCTTCGACCGCGCTCCGAACGGCACCGGGAACTACCGGGTATGGCTCACGCCGGCGGCGGACCTCCAGACCGCCTCCTCGTGCGGATCGGGCTGCTTCTTCGGCTTCCTTCCCGGATTCTCGACGACCGCGACGTTCGCGGTCCGCGAGGACTCGCGCTGCCGGACGACCCACTGCCTTTCCGGCGTCGTCTTCTCGGACGTGAACCAGAACGGGGTGCGCGATTCCGGCGAGCCGGGGATCCCCGGCGTCGTCGTCTCCGCGACCGACGGGCACGGGATCTCCGCCACGGGGATCTCCGGGCCGGACGGTGCGTGGTCGATCTGCGGACTTCCCGAGACGCAGTACACGGTCACCGAGACCGTGCCGGCGGGATACCGCCAGACCGCGCCTTCGGCGACCGTGCAGATCAGCCGGTATCTCGCCTCGGTCGTCTCCGATTCGGGCGGGACCTTCACCGTGACCTTCTGCAACGAGAGCTTCTCGAACCTGACGTTCGGGAACGCGGCGCTCCCCGGATCCATCTCGGGAACCAAGTTCAACGACGCCAACGGCAACGGGCTGCTCGATTCCGGCGAGGCGGGAGTCGCGGGCGTGACGATCAACCTGTTCGTTTCGGCCGACGCCGCGAGCCATTCGCCGATCGCGACCACCGTGACGGACGCCAACGGCGGCTTCACCTTCGCCGGCGTCGCCGCCGGGTCGTACTTCCTCAGGGAAGACCTGCCGAACGGGTACCGCCAGACGACGCCCGCCGGCGACGGCGACCTGTTCGTCTCGGTCGCGCCGGGACAGTCGGTCACGGACGTTCTCTTCGGCAACCAGCTCGCGACCGGAGCGATCACCGGCACGAAGTTCGACGACGCCAACGGCAACGGCGTCCGAGACCCGGGGGAAGGCGGCCTCGCCGGCGTCACGATCCAGATCAGCGGACCGTCCGGAACCTCCTCGACGACGACGGACTCGGGCGGCAACTTCTCCTTCACCGGCCTCGCGCCGGGAACCTACATCCTCTCCGAGGTCGTGCCCGACGGCTACCACCAGACCTTCCCGGCGCCTCCCGGCACGATGTCGGTCACCCTTTCGGCCGGCCAGACGGCGACCGTCCTGTTCGGCAACCAGGCGCTCGCCGCGACGGGATCGATCTCGGGCCTGAAATTCAACGACGCGAACGGCAACGGCCTTCAGGACGCGGGAGAGTCGGGAGTCGCGGGCGTGACGATCAATCTCTTCGCCGCGTCGGGCGGAGCGCTCGTGGCGACGACGACGACCGGCGCCGACGGCACGTTCACGTTCACCGGGATCAACCCCGGTTCCTACCAGGTTTCGGAGGTGGTCCCGGACGGAACCGTCCAGACGCTGCCCGGCGGCTCCGGAATGGTCCCGGTCACGGTCGCGGCGGGACAGACGGCGAGCGGAGTGCTCTTCGGCAACCGCTCGTCGGCGGGGGGCACGATCTCGGGGTTCGTCTTCTACGACATCAACAAGAACCAGATCCAGGACATCGGCGAGAAGCCTTTCCCCAACGTGACCGTGATCGTGAAGGACACCTCGGGCAACGTCGTGGCGACGGCGGTGACCGATTCGAACGGCGACTTCACGCTGACGGGAATCGCGCCCGGCGACTACACGGTGTGGACCTTGCCGCCGGTGAACTTCTTCCAGACCGTCCCGCCGAAGAAGGGACCGATCCCCGTGCACCTCGAGCCGGGGGGAACCGTGACCGGCCTCGTCTTCGGTCTGGCGTGCTGACGGAACTGAGATTGTGCGGAGGACGATGATGAATCGGCGACTCGGAACTCTCCTATCGATGGTTGTGGGGATCGTGCTCCTCGCCGGCGCCGCGCGCGCGCAGGACCGCTCGGACGTGAGCGATCGGACGGCTCCGAACGTCCTCAAGGGGGACACGTACGTCGGCGCGCAGGTCGGCGTCGATTTCCTCGGCGACACGAACTACAAGTGCCGCTGCGACGCGCGGCAGTCCGATTTCCTGCTGTACGGCGGCCGGTTCGGACATTTCTTCACCGATCACTTCGCCCTCGAGGCGACGGTGAACTGGATCGACCTGCATCCCGGGTTCTACGACGCGTCGCTCGGCGTGATGTACGACTTCACCCCTTCGATTCCGGGGTGGAACACGTACGTCGGCCTGGGCGGCGGAACCGAGCGCGAACACGTGCACGGAAAGGGCGAGGGGTTCGTCTATCTCGGCGTCGGGTCGGAGTACCGCTTCAACCGCGTGGTGGGCGCCCGCTTCGAGCTCCGCGGCGAGCACGTTTTCGCGGAGCCGTTCATCGGCGGGAGCGCGCACACCGACGTGCAGCCCAACGTCGGCGTCGTGATCCACTTCGGAGCCCCCGCGCCTCCGCCGCCTCCTCCGCCGCCGGCTCCGGAGATGCCGAAGGCGGCTCCGCCTCCCCCGCCTCCGGCGCCCGCGCCGGCGCCTCCCGTGGAGGCGCCTCCGCCGCCCGTCGTCGCGCCCGCTCCGGCACCCGAGACGTCGACCAACGAGATCCCCTTCGAGCGGAACTCGTCGCGCCTGTCGAACATCGCCAAAGCCGTCCTCGATCGCGTCGCGGCCCGCCTGAAGGACGACCTGCACGCGACGATCGTCATCACGGGATATCCGGACGAGGCGACGCCCGAACGGCGCCGCGAGACGCTCGCGGGGGCCCGCGCCGAGCACGCGAAGGAGTACCTCGTGACGCGCCACGGGATCGACGCGGGGCGGATCTCGACGCGGACCGATTCCGCGACGCCCGCGACGGCCGGAAAGGCTTCCGTGACGGTCACGTTCAGTCCCCGCTCGTAGCCCCGACTCGCCCTTCCGACCCAAAAGCTCCCTCGACCCGAGGGAGCTTTTTTTATTAAGAACTTGCCCTATTGGTCCGAGTCTTGCTCATAATTCCGCAATTCATTCTGGAAGGAGGAGCAAAATGACCCGACCCAAGGCACTCCTCGTTCGAGTGGCCGGCATCGCCACGATCGTTCTCGCCGCCGCCGCCGTCGAAGCGCAGACGACGGGAAACATCGAGGGCACCGTCACGGACGCGCACGGCGGCGCGCTGCCCGGAGCCAGCGTGGAGGTCTCCGGCCCGGCGCTCCAGGGGACGCGCGCGACCGCCTCCGATTCGAACGGTCGCTTCCGCGTCCCGGCGCTGGCTCCCGGCAGCTACAAGGTCACCGCGTCCCTCACCGGCTTCACGCACGCCGAGAAGAACGCGACGGTGGCCCTCGCCGGGACCGCGACCGTGAACCTCGAGCTCCAGGTGGCCGCCACGGCCAACGTCACGGTCACGGGAGAGGCCCCGCTCATCGACACGCGGAGCGCGGCGACCGGGTCGACCTACAACTCGGCGGTCATCAGCAAGCTCCCGGTCGACCGCAACTACGCGTCGATCGTCCTGTCGCAGCCCGGCGTCCAGATCGACTCCGGCGAGACGCAGGGAAACCATCTGGCGATCTCGATCTACGGGACCACCTCGGCAGAGAACACGTACCTCATCAACGGCGTCAACACGACCAACGTCATCAAGGGCACCCAGGGCAAGGACATCAACGGCGAGTTCGTGCAGGAGGTGCAGGTCCTGACCGACGGCTACATGGCCGAGTACGGCCGCGGCACCGGCGGCGTGATCAACGTCGTCACGAAGTCGGGGTCGAACGAATTCCACGGCGGCGTCTTCGGGTACTACAACAATTTCGCCCTTCGCTCCTCGCAGAAGGTGAACGTCACGCCCGGATACACGCAGTCCGGAGACCAGGTCATCCCGCTCGCCTTCACGAGCCCCATCTTCCAGGAATCGGACCTTTCGCGCGGAGAGGCGGGCTTCGACATCGGAGGGTTCGTCGTCAAGGACCGCGTCTGGTTCTTCGGCGCGTTCGACCGCTTCAAGGAGGATCGCCGATTCCGGACGTACGACACGAACACGCAGTCGCTCCTGCCCGGGGACTATCCCGACAACCAGGTCTCGACGAAGATCGCCGGCAAGATCACCGCGAACCTCGCCGAAGGAACGACGCTCATCGGATCGATCACGACCGATCCCTCGACCCGATCCGGAGCGGGGAGCACGACGAGTACGCCGACTCCGGAGTCCGACCCCGGCACCTATCTCGCCAACCGTTACTCGGGGGGAAACGACTACACGGGGCAGCTCCTCCAGATCTTCGGCTCGAACGCCGTGGCGACCCTCCAGTACGGGCGGCACGAGGACCGCTTCGCGACGAAGCCGTTCGAGATCGGCCAGCCGCTCCTGATCGACCAGACCCCCGTGGAAAACATCCAGGTTTCGGGAAACCCGGTCCTGACCGGGGGCTGGGGCTTGGTCTTCGGCCCCGTCACGAACAACCAGTCCAAGCGCGATCAGATCGCCGGCAACTTCACGTACTACCTCGGCAGCCACGAGCTGAAAGCCGGCGGCGACTGGCAGAATGACGAGACGACGGGAGCTTCCTTCTACACGGGCGGACAGTCGATCATCATTCACGACTGCACCCAGCCGGGCACGACGTGCGCCGCCAACGCGCCGCTCCACACGTTCACGGTCAACGGCATCTCCTACACCGATCCCGTGTACTACGAACACGATTACTTCACGGCGAGCGGAAGCGACCTCACGCCGCTCGCGAGGGCGCCGTTCGACGTGAAGACGCCGCAATGGAGCGCGTACCTGCAGGATTCCTGGAGAGTCCTGCCGTCGCTCACCGTCAACGCGGGGATCCGCTACGACGAGGAAAATCTCAAGGGAGGCAACGGCGCGACGGCCATCAAGTTCAGCCACGAGTGGGCGCCCCGCGCGGGTTTCGTGTGGGATTTCACCGGCGACGGCACGAGCAAGATCTACGGGTCGTACGGGCGCTTCTACTATTCGATCCCGACGGATCTGACCGTGCGCGTGTTCACGGCGAACACCTCGGTCGTCTCCTACAACTACGATCCGTCGGCCACGTCGCAGGACCCGACGGCCCCCTTCGGCCAGCTCGTCCAGGTGGGGACGTTTTCCGGCGAGCCGATCGCGCCCGGCATCAAGGCGCCGTACCAGGACGAGTACGCGCTCGGCGTCGAGAAAGCCCTCGATGCCAGCTTTTCTCTCGGCGTGAAGTTCACCTACCGAGCCCTGGGCCGGACCGTCGAGGATCATTGCGATCTCGACTACACGGCCAATCCGTTCGGCGCCTCCTGCGCGATCGCGAATCCCGGGAGCGACCAGCCGCTCGCCAACGGCACCTTCCCCTCGTGCGACAACTCGGCCAATCCCGCCGACCCGAACTCGGGGCAATGCGGGCTCCCCGGCGTTCCGATGCCTCCGGCCAAGAGAATTTTCCGGGGAATCGAACTCGTCGCCCGCAAGCAGCTCGGCCGATCGATGTGGGCCCAGGCGTCGTATCTCCTCTCCTCCCTGAAGGGCAACTATTCGGGAGCGATCCGCGAGGCCGACGGTCAGACGGACCCGGGGATCAACGCCGATTACGACTACGGCGTCTTCCTCCACAACGGCTCCGGCTATCTCGACCTCGACCGCCGGCACCAGATCCGGCTGGATGCGGCCTATTCGGCGCCGTTCGGTCTCCAGGTCGGGGTCGGGGCGTACGCGCGGAGCGGAACGCCGCTGTCGGTGCTCGGGTACTACAACAGCTTCTATCCCGACAACGTCTTCCTCACGCCGCGCGGTTCCGCCGGCCGGACTCCGTGGGACTACGAGGTCAACCTGAACCTCGCGTACTCGTGGAACGCGGGAAGGGGGATCAGCGTCACCCCGATGATCTACGTGTTCAATCTCCTCAACCGGCAGACTCCGACCGCCTACGACCAGGACTTCAACCCGAACGGAAACTTCGTCACCGACTCGACGAGCCCCTTCTACGGACAGCCGGGGATCAAGCCCGGCGATCCGCTGCCCGGCGGGGGAACCTGCCAGTCGAGCGTGCCCTGCAGCGACAACCCGTATTACCGGAAGATCACGGCGCGGACGGACCCGCGCTTTCTCCGGTTCGCCGTGCGCATCGCTTTCTGACCCGTTTCCGTCGACGGGAACGGCCCGCCTCGCGGCGGGCCGTTCCCGATCTTCGGCCGCTCTCGAGCTCCGGCCGCGGGGGACCCGGCCCGCTACAATGGGCGGCGGGTGAGGATTCCGCGGATCGTCCTTTCGACCGTCGCTGCCGGCGCCATCGCCTGCGGCGCGCCCAAGCCGCCACCTCCGGTTTCCTCCCGCCGCGCGCCGGTCGAAGACAGCGACGTCGCCGTCCGGTCGCGGCCCGCCCGGACAGCGTCCGCGCCGGTGATCTGGATCGGCCTCGACGGCCTCGACCCCGACTGGATGAATCGCCTGTCCGCGGAAGGAAAGCTTCCGAACTGGTCGAAGCTCGTCGCGGAGGGGGCCTCCGCGAAGCTCGCGAGTTACATGCCGATGCTTTCTCCCATCGTCTGGACGACGATGGCGACCGGCGTCGGCCCCGATCTCCACCGCGTGCTCGATTTCCAGGAGATCGATCCGGCGACGGGAGAGAAACGGCCCGTTTCCGGCGCGTCGCGGGCTCTTCCGGCGATCTGGAACGTCGCGTCGGCCGCGGGGCGGCGGGTCGGGGTCGTGGGGTGGTGGGCGACCGATCCCGCGGAGATCGTCAGCGGCTTCTTCGTCTCCGACCGCGCGTTCCCGATCGCCTACGCGGGCGGAAGCCGCCGGGGGACGGCGTTCCCGCCCGCCCTGGACGACGCCGTTCGCGCCGCCGTCGCGCGCGACGGCGCGGTGGCCGCCTCCGATCTCGCTCCGGCGATCCACCTGCCCGAGAGCGAGATCGCGGCGCGGCTCGGAAGCGCGGACGGGATGAAAGACCCGGTCTTCGCGTTCGGACGCATCCTCGCGTCGACGCGCGTGTACCAGCGCCTCGCGCGGGACCTGTACGACCGCGAACGCCCCGACTTCATGACCGTGTACTTCGAGGGAACCGACGCCGTCGGCCATGTCTTCGCCTCCGACACGCCGCCGCGCCTCGCGTGCGTGAGCGAAGACGACGTCACCCGGTTCGGGAGCGCGGCCGCCGCGTACTTCGCGGTGATCGACCGGATCCTCGGGCAATGGATGCGGCGAGCGGCGGAAGACGGGGCAACCCTCGTCGTCACCTCCGATCACGGGTTCAAGTGGGGAACGGAACGGCCGTGCGAACGCTCATCGAGCGAGTGGTCGACGGCCGCGTACTGGCACCGTCCCGACGGCCTCTTCGCGGCCTGGGGCGCGCGCGTCTCGCCGGGCGTCGACCGCGGGCACCCGAGCGTCTTCGACGTCGCCCCGACCGTGCTCGCTCTCCTGAATCTCCCCCCGGACGTCCGGATGCGGGGACGCGGGGTGACGGTAGCGTTCCGGGACCTCCGGCCGCTGCCCGCCGTCCGGGAACTCGATCGGCTCCCCGTCGACCGCGTCGCCGCCGCTCCCGTCTCGGCCGCCGAGCAGAACGAGAACGCGAAGAAGCTCGTCGCGCTCGGCTATCTCTCCCCGCGGGACACCGCCGATCTTCCGAGCGCTCGCCGGACGGCGGGGCCGCCGGGAATGACCGAGGGCGCCTGGAACAACCTCGGCCTCTACGAACGCGAGACCGTCGGCAACCTGGCGGAAGCCGAGAAGGATTTCCGAAAGGCGCTCGACCTGCGCCCCGGCTATCACTCTCCCCTCTTCAACCTGGCGATCCTCTATCGCGCGGAGCACCGCGACGCGATCGCGCGCGATTATCTGTTTCGCGCGCTCGCCGCCGGACACGCCGACCCGGCGGGAACGATTCTCTCGTGGGCCTCCGAATACCGCCGCGCCGGAGACGCGGCGCCGGAAATCGACCTGCTCCGGCGCGCCCGCGAAGCGTATCCGGCCGACGAGCCCCTGGCCCGCGCCCTCGGCGACGCGCTCTTCCGGCATCGGGACTGCGCCGGCGCCCGTTCGGCCGTCGCCGCCTTCTCGGAATCGGCTCGCGAACCGGAGACGTTGAACGCGCTCGGGCTCTACGAGACGTGTCTCGGCAACCGGGACGGCGCCGCCGCTCTCTTCCATCGTTCGCTCGCCATGAAGCCGGCACAGCCGGGCGTCATCGAAGCGCTCAGGGTGCTGGGGAAGTAGCTTTCGGGACGCGGCGGGCCGCCGCGGACTCGCCCCGGACCGGCGGAGCGACGAGGCGCGGCGAGAAGACCGGAAGACGATCGATCAGTACACCCCGCCGCTGAGATAGAGCAACGCCATCCACACCCCTCTCACGAACCGGAACAGCACGGCGGGAATCAGGATCGCCGCGATTCCGAGAACGAGCAGCTCCCGGCGCAGTCCGATTTCCGGAAGGAACGGCACCGCGCCCAGGATCAGGAGGAGCGACAGGGTGAGATTGATGTCCATCGATCCGAGCCAGACGGCTTCCCGCGCGTAGCTCACGCCGCATTCCGAGCAGGCGTCGCGCATCCGCCAGAACGAGACGAAGAGCCGGCCCACCCCGCACACCGGGCAGCGCAGACGCAGACCGCGCCCCAGCGCGTGGCGGACCGAGGCGAACGAGAGCGGAGCGCTGGCGGTCCACGTGTGAACCAGGGGATGAACCGGCGCCGGGCGTCGCGGCGGGGGGACCATCCCTTCGAGCATACTCCGTCCTAGGCGGTGACCGGCTCCCGGCTCAGGCGGGCGAGCGACGCCCTCAGGATCTCCTTCAGATCGCTTCCGGGTCGGGCGTCTCCCACCTGCACGTCGCTCTCGGCGAGCAGGTCGACGAGCGTGCGGATGATCTCCGCGCGCTTGACGATCGAGCCGGTCGCGGCGCGGATGTCCGCCGACAGACGGTCGAGGAAGATCACCTGGCGGTTCAGCATGACGACGGTCACCTTCGACCAGTCTTCGCCGTGAATCGCGGGCCTTCCCGGAGGCCGCGTCACGCGGCCTGCCGCGTCGTTGCCCGCATCGGTTCGTGGCTCCGAAAAACTCTTCTTATGTTCCACCGCGTTTCTTCCTTTCGCCGGGCGCAATTGGCTCCCGATTCGGTACCGATGCACAAAGCGCGCCGGAGGACGGGAATCCGGCTATCCGGATCAACTTTCGGAAAATCGGACTGGACCGTCATCTCGAGCCCTTCGGCCCGCCGCTAACTCCGCTCCCTTCAAGCACCTCCTCGCCTGGCGACCATGGCAGCGGTGTTGCTATCTAAACTATTGAAAATGAATAGCTTAGAAGTAAAGACGCCTTTCTCTCCAGAAGCGAAGAAGGAAAGAAGTCGAGGTATTCCGCGCAGATTTTCAGGCTCCCCCCGGGGAGCCGAGGAGGAAGCATGAGGGGACTCTTTCGAAGCCTCGCCATCTTCACGATGGCGACCGGGCTCGCCGCGTCGATGTACGCGCAGGCGACGTCCGGAAACATTTACGGGTCGGTGAGTGACGAACAGGGGGGCAAGCTCCCCGGCGTCGCGGTGACCCTGTCGGGCTGCGGCGCGCCGCGGAGCACGACGACGGGAGCGCAGGGCGACTTCCGTTTCCTGAACCTCGCGCCGTGCACCTACGCGGTCAAGACGGAGCTCTCCGGC
>DASTIQ010000278.1 GCA_035717485.1 Thermoanaerobaculia bacterium
CCCGAAGGCGTACCGAGAGCGTACGTCACAGGGGCCGGCGGGCGAGGACGCGCGTATGGCTCGATGTATGGCCGCGCCAGCTACCGGTGGAAGTCTTTCCGGTGCCAGTACAGATACACGACGATCGCGATGTTGACGAGCATCAGCACGAACGTTCGCGGCGAGAACCGGCGCACGACCTCCCAGATCTCGACCGGCACCCACACTCCCGTCAGGAAGATCGTGACCCACGGCGCCCAGGCGTAGCCGCGCGCCAGGAAGGTTCCCTCGCAGACGAGTGCCACGCCCGCGATCAGGCAGGAGGCGACGATCGCCGAGAAGTGGAGCTCGAATCCGTGCGAGAGATCGCGAAGAAGCCGGGCGGTCAGCCTCAGCCGCGGATCGCCGTCGGCTTTTTCCGCGACGCGGAGCAGCCACCGCGCGGAGGGGTCCTTTCGGAAGCCGAAGAGGGCGAGCCCGGCGGCCAGGAAGAGAAGGCCCTTGACGTATTTGAGGACGATGATCGCCAGGAGGATCGGCCCGCGTTCGGGATGCGACGGCCGCGGCTCCCGCCGGGAGCGCTTCAGCCGACGCCGAGGCACGCGGGGTCCATTCGATCCATCGGCCGATTCTACGGGAGGCGGCGGTGCGCCGCCCGGGGAACGCGGCGGTGCGCCGCCCGGGGAACGCGAGGGTGCCCCGACCCGCCGGCGCCCCGCGCGCGAGCCGCCGCGCCGAGCACCGCGCGGAACGCCCCGGGCTCCTCGGACCGCACTTCGACCGCAGCGCCGGTCTCCGGATCGAGGAACGACAGGGCGGCCGCATGCAGCAGTAGCGGCAGCGGCCCCGCGAGGACCCTTCGCAGCTCCGGATCCCGGACGCCCCGCCACCTCGGTCCCCCGTACAGATCGTCGCCGACGAGCGGATGGCCGAGGGAGGCGAGGTGGACGCGGATCTGGTGAGTCCGGCCGGTCTCCGGCTCGAGCTCGAGGTGCGCGACGGACGTCAGGCGCTCGAGCGTCGTCCAGCGCGTGACCGCGCGCTTTCCTTCGGCGACGACCCTCATCCGGCGCCGATCCTCGCGATCGACCGCGAGCGGCCGGTCGACGATTCCCCGGGCTGGAACGGGATGTCCCCAGACCACCGCGCGATAGACCTTCCGGACTCTCCGCGCCGCGAAAAGAGAAGTCGCGGCCCGGTGCGCCGCCGCTCCGCGGGCGACGAGCACGATTCCCGACGTGCCGACGTCGAGCCGGTGGACGAGGCGGAGGTCGGCGGCGGGATCGAGTCCCAGCCCGACGAGGATCCGGGGGACCGCCGAGTCGTCGCCGGCGCGCGTCGCCATGGAGAGCCCGGAAGGTTTTTCGACGGCGAGAAAACGATCGCTCTCGAAGAGGATCACAGGAGCCGGACGCTCGAGACGCTCGGGAACGCCTCCCGCAGCTTCTTTTCGATCTCCGGGAGGAGTCCCGCGACCGTCTTCCGACAGGACGCGTCGCTGACCTTCAGGAGCAGGTCGCCCGCCGAAAAAGACGCCGGCACGATCTTGCGCGAGAGGTACGGGCCGAGGACGTCCGACCAGCGGGACTCGAAATACGCCGGCGAGCTCCGCGCTCCGAGGAGCTTCCCGAGGCTCCGGTTTCCCGCCTGGTCGAGGCGCGTGAACGGGTCCTTCGGAGCCTTCACGCGCCGCTCCGGTCGGCGGGAACCGGCCAGCGCGGCGACTCGCCGGACAGCACGCGGCGCACGTCCTCGCAGACCATCCGGGCCATTTCCGAACGCGTTTCGAGCGTCGCGGAGGCGGCGTGAGGCAGGAGCACCACGCGGTTGTCGTCGAGGAGCGCGGGAGCGATCACCGGCTCGTTCTCGAACACGTCGAGACCGGCGCCCGCGATCGTTCCGGCGTCGAGCGCCCGGCAGAGCGCCATCTCGTCCACGATCGGCCCGCGGGCGGTGTTGATCAGGATCGCGTCCGGCTTCATCTTCGCGAGCGCCGCCGCGTCGATCAGGTGGCGCGTTTCCGGCGTGAGCGGCACGTGGAGGGACACGACGTCCGAGCGGCGGAGCAGCTCGTCGAAGGAGACCCGCGTCGGATCGTCGGGATCGTCCGGGTCGCGCGGCGATCGTCCGAACGCGACGACGGACATCCCGAAGGCGCGGGCGCGGCGCGCGACCGCTTTCCCGATGCGCCCCGGGCCGACGATGCCGAGCGTCTTTCCCTTCGGGTCGCGGCCGAGCAGGAGATCCGGCTTCCAGCCGGAGTATCCGCCCGCGCGAACGAGCCGGTCTCCTTCGATCAGCCTCCGGAAGAGCGCGAGGAGGAGCGTCATCGCCGTATCCGCGGTCGCGTCCGTCAGCACGCCCGGGGTGTGCGTGACGACGATCCCCCGGGCCGCCGCGGCGGCCCGATCCACGTTGTCGACGCCGACGGCGTAGTTGGCGATGATCCGGAGCCGGGGCGCGGCGGCGATCGCGTCGGCGCTCACGCGCACCGTCAGCAGCGAGATGAGAGCGTCGGCATCGCCGATCTCCTGTCGGAAGGCCTCCTCCGGTATCGGATCGACGATCCGCACCTCGAAGGTCTCGGCGAGCTGGTCGAGCCACGGGCCCGGCAGCGGAGAGGTCGAGACGACGACGCCCGTCATCGGCGCACCCCGCCCACCGCGGATCCGAGGAAGAAGAGCGCCGCGCCGAACGCGAGGATCGACAGCTCCGCGCGGACCGGCCCGCCCATCTTCCCGATCAGATAGGGGTGACCTCCGAAGAGACCCACGAAGAGCGCCATTCCGGTCACGAGCAGGCCCGCGAGCATGAGCGTGCGACCGAACAACGCTCTCACGGCCCGTCCGCCCCGGCGACCATCCCGCCCTTCCCGACGAAATCGAGCTGCCGCGGATCGAACCGGGTGATTCGGAAGATCGCCTGCCGGGCGTGGTCCGGACCGACGTCCGGGTTGACGAACTTCCAGACGGGCTCTTTCTCCTTCGTGACCTCGACGGCGAACCCGGCCTGCGACACGCCGATCAAGGTGTCGCCGTTGGGGAGTCTCTGACAGCTTCCGCGGATCGTCGAGAAGAACTCCCCCTCGGGATCGTACCTCCACACGATCGAATCGGTCCGGGGATCGACTTCGATCACCCGGGAATGCTCCGTACCGTTGTCGAACAGCAGGATGTCGCCGTCGGGAAGAATCGTCGGGTGGTGCTGCAGAGCGAGGTTGGTCGGACCCCAGAGCCAGAGGATCCGGGAAGTCCGTCCGTCGAGGATCGCGATCGCGCAGAGGTCCTTGAAGGAGACCAGGATGTTCCCCTTCCGGAAGAGCGGCGAGAGGCGCTCGAGGGCGCCGTCGTACACCTCGACGTGGTTGGTGTGGAGGACGTCGAGCCCGATGTCGTCGTACATCCGGTCCTGCGGCGGCTTCGGCAGGAGGAAGGCGTAGGGGGAGTTCTCGAGGACCCGGAGGAGGGGGATCTCGCGCCGCGGGGCCCCTTCGGGCGAAAGCACCACGATCACGTCCTCGAGGACGACACCCTCGGGATGAATCGTCCGGTCGAAACGCTGGCGCTTGATCAGGGCGTAGATCGTCCCGTCGGAGTCTACCCAGGCGTCGTGGTGCACCTCGGCGTCGTACTCCCAGAGGATGCGCGAATGCCGGTCGATTTTGACGAGGACGTGCCGTCCAAGGTAGGCGAGCGCGTCCCCGTTCGGATAGAGGTGGGTGAAGCCGACGTCCTCGTCCGGGCCGACCTTCTCGATGTCGCGATAGGCCGAGAGGTTCCATCGCCAGAGCAGCTTCCCGCGCGAGTCGATCAGATAGGCGGCCCGCCGTCCGGGAACGGAATAGAAGTTCCAGCCGGGAGCGGCCCGCTCCTCGCGGTTCAGGACGACTCCGGAGGTCTCCGGATGCGGGTCGATCTGGGTGTCCAGGTACGGGACCGAAGCCGCCATTTCCCACCGCGGCGTGGTGGACCTCAGCTCCATCGGTTGCCGCCAGATGCTGATCCCGAGCCGGACGGCGATCCGGCGGAGGAGGAGGTGCGGGAATATCTTCTCGCGCTGCGCGAGGAAACCCCAGGCGAACCCTGCCGCGAGAACGGCGAGGAACGCGAGCGCGGTCCGGACCGGCCGCCGGGCCCGCGCGGCGGAGCCGCTCACGGACGCCTCACGGCGAAACGCCGACGGAGATCACCCGATCGCCCTCCTCGGTCCGGGTCACGGTCTCCTGGCCCTGGATGACGCGCCCGAACAGCGGATACCTCCCCTCGACGTGCGGCTGGCGCGACAGGGCCACGAACCACTGGCTGCCGCCCGTGTCGCGGCCGTCGAGCGCCATGCCGACGCACCCCGCCTCGCACGCCGCCGCCCCGATCTCGTCGCGGATCTCGTATCCCGGGCCGCCGTGGGTTGTCGCCGTCGGATCGCCGGCGAGAACGCCGAACCCCGGAACGACGTGGTCGAAGGACGTGCCGTCGAAGAACTTCCCGCGCGCCAGCGACTCGAAGTTCGATACCGTCAGAGGGGCCTCCGGGGCGTCGAGCTCGATCGTGAAGGCGCCGCGCGGCGTCGTCACCGTCGCGCGATGCTTGACCGCCGATCGTTCGAGGATCTTCTCGTAATCGGACAGCACGAGTCCGGTCGGGTAGGAAGGGAGGGCGAGCGCGGCAGCATCTCCTCCGAAGTCCTCGATCAACGCCCGGCGGGCTTCCCGCGCGACGACGACGCGAGGCCAGTCGATCGCGGCCTCGAGCAGCGCCCGAGCCTCATCCCCCTTCAGGCGCGCCGCGGTGAAAACGGCCGCCAGCGCCGCGTCCGGCATTCCGTCGGCGCGGAACGCGGGCATCGCCGACCGGATGGGCCCGAGCACGGAAGGATCTCCCGTTTCCGCGAGACGGTCCACGACGGCCGTCCGTACCGCGACGTCCGGATCGGCCAGGAGGAGCGCGAGCGCCGCGCGATGCTCCGCGTCGAGCGGGAACGTCCCGGCCGCCGCCGCCCGGACCCGCGGGCTGGAATCGCGCAGGAAGGCCTCGCGCAATCCGCCCGCGGCCTCCTCGGAGAGGAAAGCGAGCGCGGACGCGGCGGCGGCGCGGAAAGCCACGTCGGGCGACGCCGACGCGTCCCCGATCCGCCCGCGTCCCCGGTCCTTGAGGATCGCCATCTCCGACACGAACGCCACGTCCCGACGACGTCCGGCGCCCGAGACCGCCATCGCGTGGAGCGCGCGGAACGCCTCGCGGTCCGCGGGAAACGCGCGCAGCGCCGCGATCGCCGCCGTCGCGACGTTGGGGTCGGCCGTGCGCGACAGAGCGACGACGCGCGCGACGCGCTCCGCCGCGACCGGGGCGGCGCCCTTCTCCTCGATCGCCGCGATCGCGTCGAGAGCGAGCGTGCGCACTCCCGGTTCGCGGCGGTCGAGCGCGGCGAGGAGCGCCGCGAGACCTCCCGGCTCCCGAAGAACGCCGAGGCCCCGTACGGCGAATTCGGCGGTCTCGCCGTCGGGATCGGCGGCCGCGAGAATCAGGGCAGCCGACGAGCCCGGGACCGGCGTGCGCGCGAACGCGTAGACGGCGGCCCGCCGCAGCTCGGCCGAGGGCGACCCCGCGAGTTCGCGGGCGACGGCCGCCGCTTCCTCGTTCCCGAAGCGTGCCAGGGCGTAGAGGAGGCAGGGGCGCGGCTCGGACCGGACGGCCGCGATCAGCGCGGCTTCGCCTGACGGAGCGCCGAGCAGGGCGACGGCCCGCCCCGCCGCGCATCGAACGCCGGAGTCGCCGTCGGACAGGAGCGATTCGGCCGGCGCGCTTCCCTCGGGCCGCCCCGCGGTTTCCAGGCCCAGCGCGGCCGCCGATCGAACCCGCGCATCCGGATCGCGCGACAGGCTCGCGAGGACCGGCAGGGCGGCCGCGCCGCCGGTCGCGCCGGCGGCTCGTGCCGCCGCCGCACGCACCGCGGCGTCGGGATTGCCGGCCGCGGCATCGATCGCCGCCGGCTCGAATCGGCGCTCGTCCTCGAGCATGAGCATCGTGGCGCGCGCTTCGAGCGTCGAGGCGAAGGACGTTTTCGGAGGCGCCGCCGGCGCGGCCTCCCGGGGGACGGTCGACGGTCGGCGCGCGCCGCCGCAGGCGATCGTCGCTCCGAGCAGCGCTCCGGCCGCGCGGAGGGGAAACCGGTTCATTGACCGAGCGGCAGGCGGTCGCCGAGCATCGGGGGCAGGCCCGCGCGGATGATCTTCTCCCTCGCGAGATCGACGTCGTAGTCGACCCGGTCGAAGAAGACGACGCGCTCGTCGGAATCGAAAATCGCGTAGGCGGCGTGGGGATTGCGGTCCCGCGGCTGCCCGATCGAGCCCGGGTTGATGAGGTACCGCTTCGTCGGATCGAGCGCGAGGCGGGTGCGCTCGCCGCGAACGACCTCGACGCGAATCGCGTTCTTCTCGAGGGTGAAGACCGACGGAATGTGGCTGTGCCCGAAGAAGCAGACCTTCCAGTCGCCCGAACGGAAGTTCATGTAGGCGTCGACGTCCGAGAAGATGTAGGCGTCTTCGTCGAGCGGCGATCCGTGGCAGACGGCGAAATCGCGATCGACGATCACGGGGCCGATCGGCAGCGCCTCGAGGTACTTGCGGTTGGCGGGAGAGAGCTTCTCCTCGGTCCAGCGCGCGGCGTAGAGCGCGATCGAGTTGAAGAGCTCGCCCGAATCGGCGCCGACGACCACCTTGTCGTGATTGCCCCGGATCGCGATCTTCTCCCGCTTCAACTTGCGGATCCGGTCGATGACGTTGTTCGGATTCGCGCCGTAGCCGACGAAATCGCCGAGCAGGACCACCTTCTGGAACTTCTTCCGCCGGACGTGCCCGAGCACGGCGGCGAGCGCCTCGTCGTTGCTGTGGATGTCCGAGAGGATCAGATAACGCACGTCCGCTCTTCCAGCCTGCGCAGCAGTTCCTCGGCGGAGTCTTCCGGCGTTTCGCCGCCCGTCAGAGGAACTGAAAGCCCGGCCATTCTATAGAAAGGGAGCCGCTCCTCCAAAAGGCCGCGAGCCTGAGCGACGTCCTCGAAAAGAGGACGGTCCGCCCTGGCGGGAACGCGGGCCGCGAGCACGTCGAAGGGCACGTCGAGGAAGATCGACACGCCTTCGCGGAGGATCGCGCGGCGGTTCGCCTCGACGGCGAAGGTCCCCCCGCCCGCGGCGAAGACGCCCGCCGGAATCGCGAGGGACCCGTCGACGTAGGCGCGCTCCCGGCGGCGGAACTCGGCCTCCCCTTCCGTCTCGAAAATCGCGCGAACCGGCTTCGACGATGCCGCTTCGATCTCCGCGTCCAGGTCGAAGAACGGCAGCGCGAGGCGGCGGGCCAGGATCCGGCCGATCGTCGTCTTCCCGCTTCCCATGAACCCGACGAGCCAGATCTTCCTCGGCAGGAATCGGCGCCGCGCGATCCCGACGGCGCGGCGCGCGAGCTCCGGTGCGTCCGGGCCGTTGATCGCGCCGATCATCGCGGCGGAATCCGCTCCGGCGTCCCAGACCGCGTCGAGACGGTCGAGCGGGATGCCGCCGATCGCGACGACCGGTTTCGTCCGCATCGCCGCGACGCGGGAGAGCGCCTCGAGGCCCACGGGGATGCGGCCGCTCTTGACGGGGGTCGCAAAGATCGGGCCGAACGCCACGTAGTCCGCCGCGGGGTCGGAGAACGCCTTCCGTGCGCTCTCCGGGTCGTGGGTCGAGACGCCGATCAACGCTTCGGGCCCCAGCAGGGAGCGCGCATCCGCGGCCGGCAGGTCCTCCTCCCCCAGGTGCACGCCGCAGGCGACGATTCTCGCCACGTCGGCACGGTCGTCGACGAGCAGCCGGGCTCCCGCCCGCCGCGCGCCCGGCGCCGCCGCGGACGTTTCGGCGAGAAGGGAGGCGCCCGGCAGGTCCTTCTCGCGGATCTGCACGCACCGGATCCCGGCCTCGAGGAAGATCGCGACGTTTTCGGCGGCCGAAACGTCCGACGCGCGGCGATCGGTGATCGCGTAGACCGGCGGGAGCGACCGGCCGGTCACTTCCGGGAGGAGACGGCGAACCGGTCCATGAAATGGGTCGAGAGACGGCCCTCCTGGAAATCCTTCTCCTCCAGGATCCGC
The DNA here is from genome assembly GCA_035717485.1 of Thermoanaerobaculia bacterium. Classification (NCBI taxonomy): domain Bacteria; kingdom Pseudomonadati; phylum Acidobacteriota; class Thermoanaerobaculia; species Thermoanaerobaculia bacterium. Next base: position 8,100 of record DASTIQ010000278.1, read on the forward strand.
CGGTGGAGCGGGATCGTCGTCTTCACCCCCTCGATCACGAAGAAGTCGAGGGCGCGGCGGCCGCGCGCGATCGCCTCGGCGCGGTCCTTTCCGCGGAC
>DASTIQ010000279.1 GCA_035717485.1 Thermoanaerobaculia bacterium
GTCGATCGCCCACGATTCGGTATCCCGCATGCCCGCCGGCGCGAAGACGTGCTCGCGCACGTACCGGTAGTAATCCTCGCCGCTCGCCGCCTCGATGATCAGCCCGAGAACGACGTATCCGGCGTTCGAATACTCCCGCCGCGTTCCCGGCTCGAAGCGGAGAGGATCGTCCTGGAAGAGCGGAAGGTAGTCGGCGAGGGCGCGGAGCTTTCCTTTCGGCATCGCCTCGAACCGGGGTCCGAAGATGTCCCCCATCCCGGAGGTCATCGAGACGAGCTGCCCGATCGTCACCCGGTCGGCGTACGCCGCCGGATAGGACGGGAGGCGCTTCCGGATCGTGTCGGAGAGCGACAGCTTTCCGGCGGCCGCGAGCTGCCCGATCGCGACCTGCGTGAAGATCTTGTTGATCGAGCCGAGGTTGAACCGGGTGTCGATCGTGTTGGCGATCTTCTTCTCGCGATCCGCGAGACCCCACGCCTTCCGGAAAAAAGGGCGTCCCCCGCGGGCAAGGAGCGCCACTCCGGAGAATTCGCCCCGGGCGGCGGCCGCCGTCAGATACGCGTCGGCGGCGCTCGCCGCCTCCGCATCGGTCGCCATCGGCGCGGGGGGCGGCTCCCGGTCGGCCGGCGTGTCGGCGTCTTCGACGCTGATTCCGGCGAGTCTTCCCGCCTCCCGCGGATCGGCGGCGAAATCGAGTTCCCGCCACTCCTTCGTGTCGTTCCGGACGAGAACGGCCACGCGGTCGGCCGTCGATTCCAGGACCCGCTCGATCCGGAAATGCCCGTTGGCCTTTCGCATTTCGCGGTAGACCTCGAGGCGGGCCGACGCCGGGCGCTCCCGGAGAGACTCCGGCGTGAAGTGGTCCTCGAAGAACCGGCGGACCCGATCTTCGTCGCCGGAGTTGAACGCGTCGAAGTACGCCGCGGCGGCGCGGCCGAGGGGGGTGTCCGGCAGGGGCGCGGCCGCGGGGGCCGCCGCCGTTCCGGCGGACTCCGGATTCGCCCGGACGACCGATCCGGCCGCGACCAGCACCAAAAATCCCAGAGCACCGATCCTCCCGAAGGGACGTCGAGTCATGGTTCTTCCTCCCGGGAAGACTGTCGCGGGGAGTTATGAATTTTCGATGAACGGAAGGAAGAGCGTGACGACGGTCCCGCGCCCCGTCTCGCTGCGAAGCGACACGTCGCCTCCCTGGGCGCGCGCGAGTTCGCGCACGATCGAGAGGCCGAGCCCGCTCCCCCCGGTCTCGCGCGCCCGCGACGGATCCGCCCGGTAGAAACGCTCGAAAACGCGCGGCCGGTGCTCCTCGGGAATCCCCTCCCCGTCGTCCCTCACGGCGAGCGACGCGAAACCCGGCTCCGACGGCCGGGCCTCGACGACCACGCTCCCCCCCGGAGCCGAGTGGGCGATCGCGTTCTCGAGGAGATTCCGGAGCATCTGCGCGAGGCGCCTCCGGTCGGCCTTCAGGGGGGGAAGATCGGAAGCCACGTCGGCGCACAGGCGCACGCCGCGGGCGCTCGCGCGCGGCCCGTGCGACGCGATCGAATTCCGGACCGCCTCCTCGACGGAGACCGCCTCGACGTCGAGGCCGAGCACGCCGGCGTCCGCCCGCGCCAGATCGGCGAGGTCTTCGACGATGCGCGAGAGGACGGCGACGTCCTCGTGGAGCGAGGCGAGGAGCGCCGCGTCGGGCGGGAGGAGGCCGTCCTGGAGCGCTTCGATCTGCGCCCGGAGATTCGTGAGAGGCGTGCGCAGCTCGTGCGCGCTGTCCGCGACGAACCGCCGGCGAGCTTCCTCCTGCCGTCCGAGCGCTTCGGCCATCGCGTTGAACGCCCCCGCCAGGACGCCGAGCTCGTCGTGCGACCGCACCGGGACCCGCCGCGCCCGATCGCCCCGCTCCATCTCGCGCGCGGCGCGCGTGAGCGCCTCGACGGGAGCGACGATCCGGCGGGCGAAGAGCGCCGCCGCGATCGCGGCGATCAGGCCGACGCCCGCGGTCCCCGCCAGCAGCGACCGATCGAGCGAGCGGGCCGCCTCCGCGGGCGCGGTTCCGCGGCGGACGATCCGGCGCACCGAGCCGTCCGGCTGGAGGAGACGCACGTCCTCGATCCTCTCGAGCTCCCGCCTTCCCGCGAGACTCGAGATTCCGCCGAGGACGGCGAGCGCCGCGAAGACGAGGCCGACCGTGAGAAGGATCAACCTCGCCCGCAGACTACGGAGCATCGCGCCCTCCGGCGAGGCGATAACCGACTCCGAAAACGGTTTCGATCCCGGCGCCGCCCGCCGGCCGACGCGCGCGCAGCTTGCGCCGGATCTTCATCACGTGCGCGTCCACGGTCCGTTCGAGAGCCTCGGACTCTTCCGGAAGCGCCCGCTCGGCCAGAACGGCCCTCGGGACGGGCCGTCCGCGCGATTCGAGGAGGGCCTCCATCAGCCGGAATTCGGTGGGCGTGAGCGCGAGCGGCTCCCCGTCGAGCGTCGCCTGATGGCGCGCGGGGTCGAGCGCGATCGGTCCGGCGCGGAGCACGCGATCTTCGCGCTCCGGCTTCCGGCTCCTCCTGAGCACCGCGCGGACCCGCGCCACGACCTCGCGCGGCGAGAAGGGCTTCGTCACGTAATCGTCCGCGCCCCAGCCCAGGCCGCGCAGGCGATCCTCCTCTTCGGCGCGCGCCGTGACGAAGATCACCGGAGCGTCTCCTTCGGCGCGAACCGCGCGGCAGACGGCGTCCCCGCTCACGCCCGGGAGCATCCGGTCGAGGAGGACGAGATCGGGAGGCTCGCTCCGGAGGACGCGAAGGGCCTCGTCCCCGCGCGTCGCGACGACGACGCGGTACCCCGCGTTCTGCAGGTAGAGGCGCAGGAGGCCCGCGGTCTTCGCGTCGTCTTCCGCGACGAGGATCGTCGCGGGCGTCACGCCCGCCCCTCTTCGAGGAGCCCCCGGTAGAGCTCGACCACGCGGCGCGAAACGATCGGCATCGCGTAATTCTCCTCGACGCGCCGGCGGCCGGCGAGCCCCATGCGGCGTCGGAGGAGGACGTCGCCGAGCAGCCGGTCGAGCGAGAGCTCCCACTCCTCTTCCGAGCCCGCGAGGAATCCGGTCGCTCCCT
>DASTIQ010000280.1 GCA_035717485.1 Thermoanaerobaculia bacterium
CCGGCCGCGCCGCCCTGCGACATACGCCCCGGTATGCCTCGGGACGGAGCGGGCGGCCCGCATCCCGTCTCGCTCGCGTCTCGCCGCGCCTCGTCGTGGTGGCGTGAGATCCGCTGGAAGAAGCGGGTCGGCACGCCGGCCCCTGCCCATCGACCTCTTCCACGCCTGATGCCATTCCGTGTTGCCCTCAAGGTCGACTGCGACACCGCGGACGGCACGCGGCGGGGCATCCCGCGGCTGCTGTCGCTCTTCGAGAAGAAGCAGATCCGCGCGACCTTCTTCTTCTCGCTGGGGCCCGACCGCTCGGGCCGCGCGGCGTTGCGGGTCTTCACCCGAAAGGGTTTTTTGAAGAAGATGTTCCGCTCGCGCGCGCCGTCTCTCTATCCGCTCCGGACGATGCTCTCCGGCACGCTCCTCCCGGCGCCGATGATCGGGAAGAACGGCCGCGCGGAGATCCGGTCCGTCGCCGCGGCGGGCCACGAGACGGGCGTGCACGCCTGGGACCACGTCGGATGGCACGACGGCTTGCCGCGGTGGAGCGCCGAGCGGATCGCCGACGAGTACCGCCGACTGCATGCGGAGTACCGCGAGATCTTCGGGGCGGCGGCGCGCGCGTCGGCGTGCCCGGGATGGACGGTTTCCGACGCCTATCTCGCCGAGCGCGAGAAGTATCCGCTCCTGTACACGTCGGACACGCGCGAAGGGAGTCCGTTCTTCCCGAGAACTCCGGAGTTCGTCTCCGCGATTCCGGAGATCCCGTCGACGCTCCCGACGCTCGACGAGAAGCTCGGCGATCCCGATCTTCCCGGCGCCGACGCGCTCCGCGGTTACTTCGCGGACGCCCCTCGCGGCGACGCCGTGCACACGATCCACACGGAGGTCGAGGGGGGGCCATATCTCGAGTGGTTCGCGCGCCTCGTGGACGACTGGAAGGATCGCGGCGCTCGGTTCGTGCCGATGGAGACGTTCGCGATCGAGGCGAGGGAGCGCGCGGCGGAGCTGCCGGTTCGGCGGATCGTGCCGATCAGGCTGCCGGGACGCGGTGGAGTCGTTTCTTCCGGATACCCGCCGCACTGACGAGCGCGGCCGCCGCCCCGGCCAGACCGAGAAACGCTCCCGCGCGGAACGGCCGCTCGTCGTAAAAAAGCCGGACGCGATGCCGCCCGGGCGGTACGCGCATGCCGCAGAAACTGCCGTTCGCGATCTCGACAGGGGCGGCCGCGCCGTCGATCGTGGCCCGCCAGTACCGGAAGTACGTCGCGGCGAAGACGGCGATGGTTCCCGAGGAGCTCTCGACCTCCGCGGCGAAGCCGTTTCTCTCCTCGCGGGGATTCGCGACCCGGGCATCCGACGGCGGCGTGCCCGGATCGGCATCGGCGCCTCGCAGCACGACGTCGGTACGCGGGTCGAAACGTTCGGACGCGACGAGATCGACGGCGCCCGAGAGCGAGTTGCGCCGATAGATCCGGGACGCCGCCCGGACGACCGGCACGGGATCGGCCGCCTCGGACACATACACGCGACGGCCCGATATGTCCGTGGCGGCGCGCGCGCGAAACCCCGCGAAGACGGCGGGGGAGGGCGCGATCGCCCAACGCACCGATGCGGCCCGAAGCAACCGCCCCTTCTCGGCCGCGGGTTTCGAGGCGACCGCTTCGAAGAAGACGCGATCGAGGAATCCGTAGGAGCCGTCCGGGTCCTTGTCGTACGCGTAGCGGATGCCGTCGGGAATGGCCGTCAGCGGCCAGAGCTCCGCGCGTCCGGCGAGGATCAGCGCGCCGACGTCGTCGACGGCGAACGAATGCCGCGTTCCGTATTTTGCGACGGTGAATTCCGGAAGCCCGCCGACCCACGCGCGTCCCTCTCCGTCGATCGCGGACGCGAGGGAGGGACGGGACTGGTAGGGCGCCGCGGGAACGCTCACGAAGAGAGGCCACGCCGACGGGAGGAGCGTCGCGAGCGAGGCCGCGAGAAAGAACGGCAGCCGTTCCGGGCCTGGCCGCCGGACGAAGGCAACCACGAGAAGACCCATGGCCGCGGCGCCGCAGAGCGCGTCGACCAGAATCGTCCGGAAGATTCCGGGAAGCATCTGGTCCGCTCCGAAGGAGAGGCCGCGAAACGCGGGAGCGACGAGCTCGCGAACGGCGGCGGGCGCCGCCAGGACAAATCCGGCGCCGGCGAGGAGGACGGCGGCGACCGCGATCGCGGGACGCACGAGCGCGCGCGAGACCGGTCGGGCGGCCCATGCGTCGGCCGCCAGCGCCGCGAGAGAGGAAACCGCGAGGGCCGCGGGGAGGGCGAACTTGATCGGATACCGGAAGTGGCGAAGAGGGGAAATCGCCCAGAGGACTTCGAAGAGCGGGGTCCGAAAGCCGTACGAGAGAAGGAGGAACAGGGCCGCCGACGCGAGGCTCGCGATGACGACCCCGCGCCGGCGGAAGCCCGGGATCGCGAGCGCGGCCAGGAGCAGCAGCAACGGCGCGAGCCCGAAGTTCAGCGAATAGAGATAGGGCTGCAGCGAATCGAACGGCCGGTAGGCCCAGAACGCGCCGGAGACGAGCGGCCGCGGCGAGCCGAACACGAGCGGTAAGAGGTTCTCGATTCCGCGGATCGGCACGTTCGCGGCGGCGTCGAACTGGTCGCGCGAGAAGAGGTGCTCCCCGCG
>DASTIQ010000281.1 GCA_035717485.1 Thermoanaerobaculia bacterium
ACGAATCCCGCGAGGAGGCTCGGGTCGGTCGCGAACGTCGCGCGGACCTTCTTTCCGGTCGCGCGCGAAAGCGCCGCGGAGACGCGCTCGCGCGCGGCGGCGTCGAGGTCCGAGGCGACGGTGACCTTCGCCGGGACGACCCCTTCCCGCACGTCGATCGCCTCGCGGATCGCGTCGAGGATCTCCGGGAGCTGGACGATCCGCCCCTTGTCGAGGAGCAGCCGGAGGAACCGTCCGCCGAGCTCGTCGACGCCCGCGCGGGCGGCGAGCGACTGCACGATGCCGCGCTTGGCCTCCGCCGTCACGGAGGGATTCGCGAGGACCGCGCGGAGAACGCCGTTGCCGCCGATCGCGGATGCGACGTCGTGGAGCGGAGCGGCCCACTTGCCGGCGTCGAAGCCGGCCGGGACGCTCTGGAGCAGCGCGTCGGCGTAGGGCCGGGCGAATCGCGCCGTCATGACCGGGACATCCCGCCGGCCGCGTCGGCGACGCTCCGGACGCTCTCGTCGAGGAGCCGGCGGCGATCCTCGTCCGTGATCGCCCCGGCGAGAACGTCGCGCGCGCGGTCCGCCGCGAGGGCGGCCGCCGCCCGCGCGAGATCCTTCTTCGCGGCGGCGAGGCGGTGCTCGATTTCGTCCGCCGCGTTCCGGCGGAGCATCTCGGCGTCCCGGGCGGCCGCCTCGATCTGGGCGCGCTTCTCGGTCTCCCCTTCGCCCGCTCCGCGCGTGCGGATCTCCGCGATCTCCTTCTCGAGCGAGGCGAGGCGGGCGGTCATCTCCGAGGCGAGCGCCAGCGCCTTGTCCCGCTCGACGCCCGCGCGGTCGATCGCGTCGTCGAGCTCCTCGCGGCGTTTCCGGAAATGCTGGTTGAAAGGCTTCCCGAGGAAGTACACGAGAAGGCCGAGGATGAGGAGCAGGTTCGCGAGCTTCCACAGCTCGACCGGAAGTCCGAGGAACTTCTTCGCGACCTCTTCTTCCTCGGCCGCCCAGGCCGGAGCCGCCGCGAGGAGGAGGAGCGCGGAGAAGAAAACCGGGAAACGCCGGGCGAGCCTCACGCCGCAGCCTTCCGCCCGAGCACCTTTTCGACGAGAGACGACACGATCGTCGAGACCCGCGACGGCAGCTCGTCGCGCGCCCGCCGCGCGTCGGCTTCGAGCTCCGCCGCCGCTTTTTCGAGCCGGGCCGCGGTTTCCTGCTTGGCCGCCTCGACCTGCTGCTCGCGGATATGCCGTCCTTCCGCGCGGTTTTCCTCCCGGATCTTGAGCGCCTCCCGGCGGGCGAGGGAGAGCTCGGTTTCGATCTTCGCGGCCGCGGCGCGGAATTTCTCCTCGGCGTCGGCCAGCGCCCGCGCGGCGGTTTCCGCCTCGCTCTGGCGCTCGTCCAGGATCGCGGACACCGGCCGGAAAAGGAACCGGTTCAACACCCAGAGCGTCGCGAAGAAGATCGCGAGGATCAGGAGCATCGACACGTTGGGAACCTGAAGCATTCAACGCCCTCGAAAAGGGCTGGAAATTATCAGAACTCGTTCACGCAGCGCAAGAAGCAGAGACCGCGTCGCCGCAAATCGACGCATCGAGCGCCTCAGGGCCGAACCGGGGGCAAGGACAGCGAGACGCGTGTGATTCGAACGGCCGCGCAACCTCTCGACGCGACGACGTGGCGCGCCGCGGCGAGACCCTGCGACATACGCCCCGGTATGCCTCGGGATCTCGCGGTCGACACGCATCCCGTCGGCCTCGCGCCTCGCCGCGCTTCATCGTCAGAGCATTCGAGCTGCGCATGCCGGTCGTCTCAGCCGGCCCGTCCCCGAGAAAAATCGAATCGCGGCATCGCTGAGGCGCGTCGAGACGGGTTGAAAGACGCGTTCGGGACGCCCGGCCGGCGGGTGAGGCGTACCGGGGCGTACGTCGATCCCGCCGGCGGGCGGAACGGACGCGTATAGCGACCCGCCCGCTACTTGTCGCTGCCCGAGACTTCGCCCTGAAAAGTCGCCCCCTCTTCGATCTTCAACACCGGGGCCTGCAGCTTCGCGTACACCTTGCCGCGCGGATGGATCTCGATCTTCTCGCGCGCGACGACCGACCCCCGAAGCGTTCCGTCGATCGAGATGCTGCCGACCCGCACGTCGGCGTCGACTTCCCCGGTGTCGCCGATGATCAGGAGATGGTCCGAGCGGATGGACCCTTCGAACTTGCCGTCGATCCGCATCGTGTCGTCGAAGGTGAGCTCTCCCTTGAAATGGCTCCCCTCGTCGAGAAATCCGTTCAGGACTCCGTCCGGCTTCTTCGCCATCAAATTTTCCCCATCAGCATCTCGAAGATCCGGATGAGATCCTCTTCCGACGCGAAATCGATCTCGATCTTTCCCCCGCGCTTCTTCCGCTCCAGGCGCACCCGGGCGCGGAGCCGGCGCGAGAGCTTTTCCTCGGCGTCCCGGGAGAAGGGATCGCGCGGCTTTTCCCGCTTGAGTCGGGGAGCGGCGCCCGACATCGCCGACGCGCGCTTCTCGGCCTGCCGCACCGACAGGTCGCGACGGACGATCTCCTCCGCGAGCCTCATCTGGTCGTCCCCGGAGGCGAGCGCGCTCAAGGCCTTGGCGTGGCCGGCCGACAGCTGACCGGCTCGAATCATGTCCCGCACCTTTGATGGTAACTTCAATAGTCTCAATGAGTTAGCTACCGTCGACCGCTCCTTGCCGACGCGTTCGGCGATCTGCTCCTGGGTGAGCCTGAACTCTTCCCGCAGGCGCCCGTAGGCCGCCGCCGACTCCATCGGATTCAGGTCCTCGCGCTGGAGGTTTTCGACGAGAGCGAGCTCGAGCCGCTCCCGGTCCCCCGCCGCCTCCCGGACGACGATCGGCACCCGGGCGAGTCCCGCCGCCTTCGCCGCCCGGAACCGTCGCTCGCCCGCGAGAATCGTGAAGCCTCCCGCCGACCGGGGCGAGACCACGATCGGCTGGACGATGCCGTTCACCCGGATCGACTCGGCGAGCTCGGCGAGCCCCCGGGCGTCGAAATCGGTTCGAGGCTGGAGCGGGTTCGGATGCAGAGCCGCCAGATCCGCCTCGCGGGCGCCCATCCG
>DASTIQ010000282.1 GCA_035717485.1 Thermoanaerobaculia bacterium
GCGATCGCGACCGCTTCCCGCCAGGGCAGAGGCCCGTCCGCGAGGCGCCGGCGGAGGTTCTCTCCCTCGAGCAACTCCGTCACCGCGTACCAGATCTCTCCTTCGCGGCCGAAATCGTGGATGTCGAGGACGTTGGGATGAGCGAGCGAGGCGATGGCGCGCGCTTCGCGTTCGAACCGGGCGACGACCGCCGGGTTGCGGGCGAGCTCCTGCGGGGGGATCTTGATCGCGACCTCGCGCCTCAAGCGCGTATCGAGGGCCCGATACACCTCTCCCATTCCTCCCGCTCCGATCGGCGAGAGGATCTCGTAGGGGCCCAACCGCGTCCCCGCAGGCAGCGTCACCGAGCACCTGCCTCTCTCGCGAGAGGGAAGAAATGGATGAGCTCTACATCATGTACCCGGGCGGACCGCGCTACGGCAACGATTTCGTCAGCGATGCGTAGAGCGCGTTGCCTCCCTTCTCGGTCCGGCCGGCTCCGTTCGATCGAAGGACCCCGAAATTGCGCGACCAGGCGAGCTCCATGCTCATCCGCCAGGGCAGGCCGCTCGTCACCGCGGCCGTGACGGCGGGAAGGGGCTCCATGCGCGTCCGGAGACCTCCGTCCTCGTTCCGCCGGGCGCGGTCGACCCAGGCGAGCGTCCCGCGGGCCTGCAGGTAGAGGAAGAATGCCGCCTGGTATCGATATTCGAAATTCGCGACGGCGTATCGCGTCGGACGGAACTCGTCGGCCGCCGCGCCGGGGACGACGGGCCGCGAGAGCGACTCCCAGTCCCCCGCATTGGAGAATCCGTCGAGCCGCGGTGCGGAGAAGCGATCGAGGCCGCTCCCCGTGGCGGCATACGCGGAGACGATCGCCCGATGGCGCTCTCCCGCGGTAAACGGGAGCGGCGCGGCCGCCAGGATGTATCCGGAGATCGACGTCCAGCGCCGGCCGTCCGCGGCGCGGACTTCTCCCGAGGCTCCCCCGCCCCAGTCCTTCCATCCGCTGCGATCTCCCGCGCGCGCGTCGAGCCCTGCGGCCCACCCCACGTGCGGCAGCTCGAGGAGGTTCCGCACGAGGGTATCGGCACGGATCCGGAGGTGAGCCCGCGATTCGAAGGAATCGGCCGGCAGCACGAAATCGGAAGCGGTCTCACCCGTGCGCGCGAACCACAGGTATCCCGGCTCGAACGTGAGAGCGGCCTCGACGAAGTTGTCCTGCAGGCCGGGCGCGAGCCCTCGGCGCCACCCGATGCCGAGGCCACCGCGGACGGAGCGGAACTTGAGCGTGGCGGGAGTGTCCCGAACGCCCTCGATCGAATCGGAGAACGACCAGGGGAGGGTCGATGTCTCGAGCGTGCCGACCGCTTCCCACCGGCTGCTCGAAAAGCCGCGGTTGTATCGGATGGAGTTGGCGACGATCGCGATCTCCGCCCGCAGGAGCTCGCGCCGCTCCGGGTGATTGCGCCAGAGGAAGAGCTCGCCCGCCGGGACCTCGCGGTGATCGTCCGGGCCGCCGGGAACGGAGAGGAGCGCCCCGCCCACCCAGGAGAGCTCCTTTCGATCCCGGGCGGGCACGTCGATCGGAATGCCGAGGAACCTGCCCGAGCACGCCTCGCCGGCCCGGGGAGTCGCATCCTGAGCCGGAAGAGACGCCGGCCCGAGCCCGACCGTTCCCGCGAGAAGAAGGAGGAAAACGATCGGGCCGCGTGCCCTTCGACGCGGCGCGGGGACTCGCGTCATCGCCGTCTCTCTTCGCTCTCAGGGCATGAGACGCAGCGTCGCGAAGACGCCGGCGTGATCCGACGGCCAGAGGAGCGCCACGCCGTTGAAGACACGGTCGACGGCCGGGTCGGTCCCGAGACGGTCGACCTCGAGCGGCGCGAAGTCCGCCGCGCCGCGGTAGAGGACGAGGTCGATCCTTCCCTCGTCGTCGGCCGGGTCCGGGAAATCGAAGTTGGTCAGGAGCTCCGCGCTGCAGCAGGTGCTCACCGGCGGCTCGCCCGGATGCCGCACCCTCCACGCGTCGGTGAAGCCGCCGCCGATCAGGATGTCGTAGGCGGCGGGGTTGAACTTCGGAACGGGGTTGCCGTCGGAATTCGCATCCGCCACGAAGACGACGGGGAGAGCGGTGCTGGCCGGCCCGGCGACGATTTCTGCGGCCTGAGCCTCGCGGATGCCTTCGTCGTCCGCCTCGAGATGCGTCGTCACGAACCGGAATGTCCGGCCTCCGATCGTAGCGTCCACGGAAGCCCAGCCGCGCTGGACGACGAACGTGAAGTCCGGCGAGACCGGGTACTCGATGTTCGTCACGAAGTGCCCCGTCTGCGCGTTCGCGAGCGAGAGCGGCGAATGGCCGGTCGACTTCCTCGCGAGGATGACCTCACGATCCGTCAGGCGGATCCACGAGAGCTTGCCTTTGGCGGCATCGGCCGCCGAGAGGAATCCGGGCATCTGGATGTCGAATCCCCGCTCCTCGGCGACGACCTCGTAGTGCAGGCCGCGGGCCTTGAGCGCCTTCACGAGGAGATCCACGAAGTCGTACTCGACGTGATGCGCCGGAGCCGCGGCCGCGAAAGGCGCGCTCCTCCAGAGCTCCGCTTCCTGGAGGCCGATCAGGTCGGGCCTCACGGCGTCGACCTCGCGGGCGATTCCCGCCGCCCGCGCGGGAAA
>DASTIQ010000283.1 GCA_035717485.1 Thermoanaerobaculia bacterium
GGGCCAGATCGGGAAGATCACCCTCGCCGGGCAGATCACGCTGTTCGACGCCGCGGGAAACAACCCCGAGCAGATTGCCGCCGGCCCGGACGGCAACCTCTGGTTCACGGACGCCCGTCACGGCGCGATCGGCCGTTCGACGCCGTCGGGAGGAATCACCATGTATCCGATCCCGTCGGGGAGCGGCGCGCGGTACATCACCGCCGGTCCCGACGGTAATCTCTGGTTCACCGAAGGCGCTGACCGCATTGGTCGAATCACGCCGAATGGCGAAATCGCGGAGATTTCCCTGCCGGCCGGTTCCGGACCTTCGGGGATCACGGTCGGCCCGGATCACGCTATCTGGTTCACGGAGGCCGGGAGCAACAAGATCGGTCGCCTCGATCCGGCCGCGCCATGTTTCCCGGACGCCCGCACGCTCTGCCTGGGCATCTTCCGGGTAACGGCCGCCTGGGAGGGATCGGGACAGTCCGGAACGGGCAACGCCGCGTCGATCACTCCGAACGCCGGGGCGTTCTGGTTCTTCAATCCATCGGATATAGAAGTCGTCGTCAAAATCCTCGACGCATGCCGGGGGACGGGCACGTTCGACGTCTACGTCAACGGACTGACACATCTCGGCGTCACCGTCACGGTCACGGACACCGAAACGGGGATATCGAAGGCGTACGTCAACCCGGCGGGCGCCCCGTTTTCGCTGCTCTTCGACGATTCGACGTTCACCTGCCCGTGACGTTCCTCATGCCACGATGAACGGGGGAGCGGCGAGCGATCGCCGCTCCCCTCAGTCCGGAGTCGGCACTCCGCCCGTCGGCGAGCTTCCCGTGACGAGCGTCCGCCAGGCGATCGCGGCGAGCACGATCGCGGCGCCGACGATCGCGAAGGGCGTGGGCTTCTCGCCGATCCCGAGAAAGACCCAGATCGGATTCAGAACCGGCTCGAGGAGCGAGATGATCGATGCTTCCGCGGCGGTGATCGCCTCGAGTCCCTTCACGAAGAGCGCGTACGCGCAGCCGATCTGGACGACGCCGAGGAACGCGAGGATCGCGAAGTCGCCGATCGGGATCGAGAACGGCCGCGGGACGAAGAAGGCGGCGCAGAGCGCGCCGAGGGCGTTTCCGAAGATCGCGGTCCACTTCGAGGCGTCGCCGCGCTGCCGCCGCAGCAGGAGGACCGTCACGGCGTAGAAGGCGCCCGAGAGGAGGGCGATTCCGTTGCCGGCCATTCCGTGCGGAGAGAGCCGGCCGACGAAGAAGAGCGTCATCCCGGCCAGACACGCGGCGGCCGCCGCGACGTCGCGCCCGCGGATCGCGTCGCGGGCGATGAGCGGCGAGAAGAGGAGCACCCAGACGATCCCGGAGTCCTGGAGGAAGATCGCGTTCGCCGCGGTGGTCCACTTCGTGGCGACGACGAACGTGATCACCATCCCGGCGTAGACGAAGACCGACGCGGCGAGCGTCGGCGTGGGCCGGATCCTCTTCGGCCGGAGCAGGACGAGCAGGACGATCGTGGCGATCCAGGCGCGGTGGAAGACGATCGCGAGCGGGGGGAGGTCGACCTCCTTGATCGCGAGGCCTCCGCTCGACCAGAGGATCGCGGCGGCGGCGACCTGGATCGCGCCCCGCCGCTCGCGCGTCACTTCGATTTTCCGGGCGAGTCCGAACGCACCCGCCGGAGACGGGCGGGCCGTCCTTTCCGATGGCAGGCCGCGCAGAGCATGGCCCGGCGGAACGGCCGGATGCGGAGGAAGTGGCCGCGGCACGTCTCGCAGCGGTAGACGATCTCGCGCTTCTTGCGGAACTCGTTCAAGGCGACGGTCTCCGGCGCGTGCCGCCGGCGGGCGCCGAACGCCCGGGCGATCTTCCAGAACTTCGGCGAGTGCGCCTCGTCCGGGCCGTGCGACCGGAAACAGTACGCGTGCGCCGCTTCGTGCTTCAGCGTCTCGACCTTGTCGCGCTCGGAGAGATGCGCCGAGATCACGATCGTGTGCGGCGGCCCGTAGGTGATGTGCCCGCCGGTGAGCTTCCGGCGGGATATCCGGACGCGCGCGGGATGGAGTCCGAAGCGCTCGGCGAGCCCGTCGTAGATCTGCTGGAGGCGCGTCCGCTCGTCGGCCGGAATCGGGAAAAGGGAACCTTGTTCGGGCATCGAGTTCCCGGATTCTACGACAAGACTCCGCGGGACGAACGAGTCGTAGAATCGCTTTCGGGAGGTGGGAGTTGAAAAGGACGATCGGACTCTGCATGGCGGCCGCCCTGTTCCTCTCGGCGCGCTCCTGGGGCGCGGGAACCGGTAAGAGCGTTTCCTACAAGAGCGGGGACGAGACGGTCACGGCCTATCTCTCCGAACCTGCCGGAGGAGGGAAGCACCCGGCGCTGATCGTGGTCCATGAATGGTGGGGATTGAACGACTGGGTGCGCGGAAAGGCGGACCATTTCGCGCAGGAGGGCTACGTGTCGCTCGCCGTCGACCTGTACCGCGGGAAATCCGCCGGGAACGACCCGGACGTCGCGCACCAGCTGATGCGCGGCCTTCCCGAGGACCGGGCGGCGCGCGATCTCGACGCGGCGTTCCGCTATCTCGCGTCGCGCCCGGACGTGGATCCGGGGAGGATCGGCTCGATCGGCTGGTGCATGGGGGGCGGCTATTCGCTCGAGGCCGCGATCGAGGAGCCCGCGCTCGCCGCGTGCGTCGTCAACTACGGCCGGCTCGTGACGGACCCGAAGACGATCGCGAAGATTCGCGCGCCCATGCTCGGGAACTTCGGCGCCGAGGACCAGGGGATCCCGCCGTCTTCCGTCGAAGCCTTCGAGAAGGAGGCGCGGGCGGCCGGCAAGACGATCGACTTCAAGGTCTACCCGGGCGCGGGACACGGATTCGCGTCCAACCCCGATCCGAAGGTCTACCGGCCGGAGGCGGCCCGCGACGCCGACGCGCGGACGGACGCGTTCCTCGCGAAGGAGTTGAAGAAGGGCTAGCGTCCGAGGTCCCCGGCCACGCGCGGAAGGGGCGGAAGGGAGGGCGGCCTTTGCCCGCTCGCCCGCGATGGAGCGTGACGCGCCGGGGAGCGCGGGCTCGCCGTCCGGGAGATCCTTCGCTTCGCTCGGGATAAGCCCTGGCACTCACGGTCGTGAGTGCTCCGGGCTCACTTGTTCTTGTACCAGTCGGCGTTGATCTGCTGGAAGTGCTTCCACTTCTCGGGGATCGTCTCTTCGGTGAAGATCGCCGTGACCGGGCACGCGGGTTCGCAGTTGCCGCACTGGATGCACGTATCGGGGTCGATGTAGAGCATCTCGGCGGCTTCGAAGCCGCTTTCGTCCTTGCGCGGATGAATGCAGTCGACCGGGCACACGTCGACGCAGGCGGTGTCCTTCGTCCCGATGCACGGCTCGGCGATGATGTACATTCCCATCGAAAGTTTTCCTCCGGCGGGCGATTCTAGCAGATCGGATTCCTGAGCGACCGCGGCGATCAGCGGGCCGCGCGTCCGATCGCCTTGCGCGAGATCCAGAGCGGCCCGATGAGAAGGTGGCGGAGGTTGCGCGCGAAGGCCGGCCGGTTCTTCTCGAAAACGGCGTGGCCGACGAGCTGGAAAGCCCAGCCAGTCGCGAAAAGGGCGGCCGCGAGGAGCAGCGCCGGGCGCACGCCCGCCTCCGCGACCAGGAACCGGCCCGCGACGTCGCACGCGGCGGAGAACAGAAGGAAGACGGCGGCCGGGAGCGGGTCGACGGCGAACCCGGCGACCGAGACGGCGGCGATCACGGGCTCCGCCGCGGTCATGCGGGAACCGAGAGGAACGGCCGTCAGAGCGAGGACGATCGAGAAGACGATCGAGGGAATCCCCACCGAGTGGCAGAGGCGGTTTCCCGGGGTTCGGTGCGCCGACGCGTAGTCGTCGAAGAGCCGGGCGGCCCGGGAGGTCACCCAAAGATTCTACGCCACGGCCATCCGGTACGGCCCCGCGCAGCGACGGGGCGGTCGGGCCGCGTCCGAGAGCGCGGACGGTCGGCGCGGCTTACTTGAGAACGCCGACGGTCTGCGCGACGTTCGGGCCGCCGGCCCGGGGCGTGAACCGCACGGTCACGCGGGCGCCCTGGGCGACGACGCCGTTGAACTTCGTCTCCTTCGTCCAGACCAGCGAAACCGTCTCTCCGGCCTCCGTCTTCACCGTGAAGGCATGGCTGGCGGCCGAATAGCTCTCGACGACCCCGGTGACGGAAACGGTCTTCTCCGCGGCGGAAGCGACCGCGGCCGCGACGGCGATCGACATGACGAAAGCGACGGTGTTCTTCTTCACGACATTTCTCCCCACGCCGTAACGCGCGACGCCCGGCCGAAATTCCGATCGCGCGGCCGGGGCGCGACGCTTGACACGATCCCGGCGCGCTCTTACCATTCGTCGTTTTTATACCTT
Organism: Thermoanaerobaculia bacterium; assembly: GCA_035717485.1. NCBI lineage: Bacteria > Pseudomonadati > Acidobacteriota > Thermoanaerobaculia > Thermoanaerobaculia bacterium. The sequence continues at coordinate 4,415 of DASTIQ010000283.1, forward strand.
GCCGGGGGAGGCAGCATGACGAAGCGCTGGTCTGAAACGGATCTCCGGTTCCTCCGCGACAACGCCGACAAGATGGACGTCCAGTCTCTCGCCGACCGGCTCGAGGCGCGGGTCGAGGAAGTGGAGGCGAAGATCGAGAAGCTCGGTCTCCGCCCGGCCGAAAACGCGTCCAACGGAAAGACGCCCGCGTCGTTTCGCGAGATGTTCAAACACTCGGAGGCGGCCCGCAAGGAATACGAGAAGGGCGCGGCGGCTCTCCAGAAGAAGAAGTACGAGGAAGCGGAAAAGCACTTCCGCGCGCTCCTCGACGGGTTCGGCGACGAGCGCGAGCTCGCCGACCGCGCGCGGCTCTACCTCGCGGTCTGCCAGCGGCGCACGAAGACCGCCGCGCGCCCGGCCGGCGACGCGGAGGACGTCTACTACGCGGCGCTCGTCGAGAAGAACCGGAAGAACTTCCAGGGGGCGATCGAGCAGCTGAAGAAGTCTTCGCGCAAGAACGGCGACGGCAAGGTGCCGTACCTCCTCGCGTGCTGCTACGCGCAGTTGAACGAGGCCGAGAGCGCCCTCGAGGCCCTCGAGCAGGCGATCACGGAAGACGAGGGGAGCCGCGCCCTCGCCCGGCGGGATCCCGATTTCGAGCCGCTGCGGGGCAGCGCTCATTTCCAGAAGCTGACCGCGGCGACGGCGTAGCCGCAAGAAGAGCTCCTGAAGAAACCCCCGGCTCCGCCCGTCCCTGCCCCGTCGGTGATCGTCATGGCCGCCGGCGCGGGAACCCGGATGAACTCCGACCTCCCGAAGGTGCTCCACCGAGTCGCCGGACGCCCGATGCTCGAGGCGGTCCTCGACGAAGCGGAGAAGCTGGATCCCCGGGGGATCGTCGTCGTCGCCGGGCACGGCCGCGAGCGGGTCGCGGCGGTCGTCGCCGGCCGGCCGCGCGTGCGCATCGCGATCCAGGATCCGCCCCGGGGAACCGGCGACGCCGTCGCGCGCGCGCTCCCCCTCCTCGAGGAATCCCGCGGCCCCGTTCTCGTGCTCTCCGGCGACACTCCCCTCATCACCGCGGATTCGCTGCGCCTCCTGCTCGATCATTTCCGAAAGACGCGCGCGGCCGCGGCGCTCTTTTCCGCCCGTCCCGACGAACCGGGCTCGCTCGGCCGGATCGTGCGGCGCGGCGGCCGGTTCGCCGCGATCGTCGAAGTGCGCGACGCGACGGCCGCGCAGAAGAAGATCCGCGAGATCAACGCCGGGATCTACTGTTTCGACCGCGCGGCCCTGGCCCGCGGACTGCGCGACATCCGCGACGACAACGCGGCGGGGGAGTACTACCTGACGGACGCGGTCACCGCGCTGGTTCGCGCGAAGGCGGCCGTCGAAGCGATCGAGATCCCGGATCCCCGCGAGGCGATGGGCGTCAACTCGCGCCGGGAGCTCGCGTTCGCCGACGCGGTGGAGCGCCGCCGCGGCGCCGAGCGGCTGATCGACCAGGGAGCGACGCTGCTCGATCCGGAGTCGACCCTGGTCGGGCCTTACGTTTCCGCCGCCCGCGACGTCGTGATCCATCCGTTCGTGGTGCTCGAAGGGCGGACGCGTCTCGCCGAAGGGTGCGAGATCAAGTCGTTCTGCGACGTGAACGATTCGGTCGTCGGCCCGCGCACGACGGTCGGCCCCTTCGCGCGGCTGCGGCCCGGCACCGTCCTCGAGGAGGACGTCCGGGTCGGGAACTTCGTCGAGACGAAGAAGGCGCACCTGAAGAAGGGGGCGAAGGCGTCCCATCTTTCGTATCTCGGGGACACCGAGGTCGGGGAGGACGCGAACATCGGCGCGGGCACGATCACCTGCAATTACGACGGCGAGAAGAAGCATTTCACCCGCATCGGCCGCGGGGCCTTCATCGGAAGCGACACGCAGCTCGTCGCGCCGGTCGAGATCGGCGACGGCGCCTACGTGGGCGCCGGATCGACGATCACCAAGAGCGTGCCGCCGGGGGCGCTCGCGATCTCCCGGGAAGCGCAGCGGAACATCGAGGGATGGGCGGCGGCGCGCCGGAAGAAGAACGGAAAATAACCGGCGGCGCGTCGTTTCCGCCGCGGCTCCGCGCTCTTTTCGCCGCGGTCGCCTTTCGTTCGCCGGGCTTTTCGGGAACAATGGAGACGGCATTCTTTTTGCGACGGGAGAGCGCGAAAGATGCCGGAATCGACCGGGACCATACCGATGCAGGACATGATTCGCCGCCGCGGCGGCGGGTAACGGAGCGACTAAAGACCATGTGCGGGATCGTCGGTTATGTCGGCGGGCGGGAAGCCGCGCCCGTCCTGCTCGACGGGCTTCGGCGGCTCGAGTACCGGGGCTACGATTCCGCCGGCATCGCGGTCCTCGAGCAGGGGAAGTTTTTCATCGCCCGCGCCGAAGGGAAGCTCGGCGCTCTCGTCGACAAGCTGAACGGGAACATGCCTCCCGGCACGACCGGGATCGGCCATACGCGGTGGGCCACCCACGGAAAGCCGGTCGAGCGCAACGCCCATCCGCACCTCTCCGGGAACCGCCGGATCGCGGTGATCCACAACGGGATCATCGAGAACTTCGCCTCGCGCAAGGCTCTCCTGAAATCCGAGGGACAGGTGTTCCTCTCCGACACGGACACGGAGGTCTTCGCCCACGAGGTGGAGCGCTGCTATCGGGGAGACCTGTTCGCCGCCGTTCGGGAGGCGAGACAGACCCTCGTCGGGGCCTACGCGGTCGTCGTTTCGTCGGTCGACGAGCCCGGCGTCCTGGTCGCGGCGCGATCCGGCCCTCCGATCGTCCTCGGGGTGGGAGAGGGGGAGAATTTCGTCGCCTCCGACGCGACGGCGGTCCTGCCCTGGACGCGGCGCGTGATCTTCCTCGAAGACGGCGACGTCGCCCGCGTCGACGCGGCGTCGATCCGGATCACGGACGCGGACGGAAACGAAGCGGAGCGGCCCGTCCGGCAGCTCGCCTGGGACGCGGTTTCCGCCGAGAAGTCCGGGTATCTCCACTTCATGGCGAAGGAGATCCACGAGCAGCCCGTCGCGGTCGCGGAGAGCATGGGAGGGAAGGTCTCGCTCGAGACGGGCGCGCTCGAGTTCGACGACCCGCTTCTCTCCCCCGCGCGCGCGTCGCGGATCGATCGCGTCCTGCTCCTCGCCTGCGGTACCTCGTGGCACGCGAGCCTCGTCGGAAAGTTCCTGATCGAGCGCATGGCGCGCATTCCGGTCGAGGTCGACTACGGGAGCGAGTTCCGGTACCGGGCGCCCGTCGTCTCCGAGGCGACGCTCGCGATCGGCGTCTCCCAGTCGGGCGAGACGGCGGACACGGTCGCGGCGCTCCAGGAAGCGCGGCGGCAGGGTGCCTCGCTCGGCGCGATCGTGAACGTTCCCGGCTCCCAGATCGCCCGGATGGCCGAGGCGGTGTGGCCGACGCACGCCGGACCCGAGATCGGCGTCGCGTCGACGAAGGCGTTCACGACGCAGCTGCTCGTGTTCTTCCTGATCGCCGCGCGCCTCCGCGAGGTCCGGGGAATCCGCGCCGGGCTGACCGCGGAGGAGACGGAGGCCCTCGCCCAGCTTCCCGGACTGATGGAAAAGACGATCCGCAAGGAGCCGCAGCTCGAAACGCTCGCGAGGAAGCTGTCGCATTTCCGCGATTTCCTCTATCTCGGCCGGGGTACCCACTACCCGATCGCGCTCGAAGGGGCGCTGAAGCTGAAGGAGATCTCCTACATTCATGCGGAGGGCTACCCGGCGGGCGAGATGAAGCACGGCCCGATCGCGCTGATCTCGGAGGAGATGCCGGTCGTCGTGCTCGCTCCGCGCGACGGGTGGCGCGAAAAGACGCTCTCGAACCTTCGCGAGGTGAAGTCCCGCGACGCGCGCGCGATCGTGGTCACGACGCACGTGGACGGAGAGATCGAGGAGCTCGCCGACGACGTCATCGAGATCCCCGAGACGATTCCGGAGCTCCAGCCGATCATTTCCGTCATTCCGCTCCAGCTCTTCGCGTATCACGTCGCCGTGATCCTCGGCTGCGACGTCGACCAGCCGCGGAACCTCGCAAAAAGCGTGACTGTGGAATAGAGCGGTCGACGCTCTGCCGGAGCTTGCAGCGGAGCTGGGCTCCTGCCTCACGGGCGAGTCGAGGCGAACGCTCTCGCGCCGCCTGCCTCGCCCGCGACGGCGCGGTCTGCGGTTCTTGGGAATCCGGCCGCTCTCGTGAATAATGCCCCCCTTCATGGACGCTGACCCTCTCCTCCAGGACCTCAACCCGGAGCAGCGCGAAGCGGTGCTCGCGGGGGAGGGCCCGATGCTCGTCCTCGCCGGCGCGGGCTCGGGGAAGACGCGCGTCGTGACGCGCCGTCTCGCCCGGCTCGTGCGCGAGGGCGCGGACGCGCGCCGGATCGTCGCCGTGACCTTCACGAACAAGGCCGCCGAAGAGATGCGCGAGCGGGTCGCGGCCCTCGTCGGCCGCCGGCTGCCGTCGTTCGTCGGAACGTTCCATTCCTGGGGCCTGCGGTTCCTGCGGCGGACCGGCGGCGCCGAGGGGCGGACCGCGAGCTTCTCCATCGCGGACACCGCGGACCAGGTCGCGCTCGTGCGGGAGTCGATGGAAGAGCTCGGCCTCTCCGAGCAGACGTTCACTCCCGGCGCGGTGCACGCGCGGATCTCGGACGCGAAATCGTCCGCCCGCTCCGCCGAGAGATTCGCGGCCGAAGAGGGCGATTTCGCGGGCACGCGCATCGCCGGGGTGTTCGCCCGGTACGAGAAGAAGCTCCGAGCCGCGAACGCGTTCGATTTCGACGATCTGATCGCCGTTCCGGTCCGGGCGCTGCGGGAATCGGACGCTCTCCGGGACCGGGAGCGCTCGGCGATCGAGCATCTTCTCGTCGACGAATACCAGGACACGAACGCCGCGCAGGACGCGCTGATCAAGCTCCTCGGCGAGAAGGCCCGCTCGCTCTGCGCCGTCGGAGACGAGGACCAGTCGATCTATGCGTGGCGGGGTGCGCGCGTCGAGCACATCCTGCGCTTCGAGCAGGATTTCCCCGGCGCGCGGATCGTCGCCCTCACCCGGAACTACCGCTCGACGGCGACGATCCTGGACGCGGCCGCCGCCGTCGTCTCGCACAACCGCCGGCGCCGCCCGAAGAAGCTCGTCTCGGAGGCGGGGCCGGGCCAGCCCGTCGAGGTGCGAGCCTTCCGCGACGATCGCGTGGAGGCGGAGGCGGTCGTCTCCGAGATCCGGCGCGCCGAAAGGCCGCTCTCCGAGTTCGCCGTCCTCTTCCGCGTCAACGCGCAGTCCCGCTCGTTCGAGGACGAGCTGATGAGGCAGAACGTGCCCTACGTCGTCATCGGCGGGATGAAGTTCTACGAGCGGGCGGAGGTCAAGGACGCGGTCGCCTACTACCGGCTCGCTCTCGACCCCGCGGACGACCTGGCGTTTCGCCGGGTCGTCAACGTGCCGGCGCGGGGAATCGGCGGCGTCACCGTCGAGCGGCTCGCCGCATCGGCGCGCGAGCGCGGCATCTCGCTCTTCGAGGCGTCCGCCGACGTGCCCGGCGTCACGGAGCGCGCGCGGATCGCCCTCGACCGGTTTCGCGGGGTCGTGGAAGCCGGTCGGGCGAGGGCGGGGGAGCTCTCTCCGTCGGCGCTCCTCGAGTTCCTCCTGGAGACCTCCGGGTACCGGGCGCTCTACGCGGCCTCTTCCGAACGGGAGGACGTCGCCCGGCGCGAGAACCTGGTCGAGCTGGTTTCGGCGGCCCGGGAGTACGAGCGCCGGGAAGGGGAGGGCGCGACGGTGCGCGGATTTCTCGACGCCGTGTCCCTCGCGACGGACGCGGACGCCCCGAGGCCCTCGGGCGCCGTCACCCTCATGACGCTGCACTCGGCCAAGGGCCTGGAGTTCTCGGACGTCTACGTCGCCGGCCTCGAGGAGGGCTTCCTGCCGCACGTGCAGAGCGCGGGCTCCGAGGACGAGATCGAGGAGGAGCGCCGGCTGCTCTACGTCGGGATGACCCGGGCACGCCGGCGCCTGACGCTCACGCTCGCCCGACAGAGGATGCTGTACGGCGAGACGCGGCCGCGGCAGGAATCCCGCTTCGCCGCGGAGCTTCCGCCGTCGGTCACCCGGATCGAGGACGCGGCAGGGGTGCCGACGCTCTTCTCGCGAGACGAGGACGACGATCGCGATTTCCGCTGGGAGAAGACCGAGCGCGTCCGTCTCCCGCTTCGCCGGCCGCCCCCGGTCACCGTCGCGCGACGCCGGGCGCCCGTCCCGGGCGCGCTTTCCGGCTTCTCGCGCGGGGCCCGGGTCCGGCACCCGACGTACGGGTCCGGCGTCGTCCTCCAGCAGGAAGGGTCGGGAGACGAGGCGAGGCTGACCGTCTTCTTCGACCGCGCCGGGAAGAAGAAGTTCGTCGCGAAGTTCGCCAACCTGACGCCGGCGTAGGTCGCGCCGGCCGGCGGGCGATCCGCGCGAGCGGGGACGGACGGACTAGAACTTCGCCACGAGAGCGATCGAGGTGATCGTGTCGGTCTTGCCGAACCCGGGCACCGGCTCGTTCAGGTACGCGAGGTTGTGCGAGGCTTTCAACGAGAAAACCTTGTTGATCGCCACACTCACCGAGAACGTGTTCGCGATCCGCCAGTCGCTCGAATCCTTGAAGCTGTCGACGTACGAGAATTCTTCCGAGATGTCCGTCGTCGACGAAACCTTCCACTTGTAGAGGAAGCCCGCCTGTCCGGTCCCGAACGACTTGTCCTCGCCGACGACGCGCCTTTCTCTCGTGTAGCCGGCGCCGGCTTGCAATTTCAGCTCCTGCGCCGGGGTCTTGACGACCGAGTACGCCGCGCCTCCCAGCGTGGAGAGGCGCTGCTCGATGCCCGCGAACTCGTTCTTGAAATAGTCGTCCTGCACGAAGAGCTCGAATCGCGGGGTGAAGTTGCGGGCGGCGCGCAACTCGCCGGCAATCGTCTTGGCCGTCGTCACGCCATCCGTCTTCCCCTGGACGAACGCTCCCTTGGCGAGCCCGTTCCAGACGTCCTTCTTGAAATCGATCTCGAGTCCCGCGCCGACCGTCTGGACGTTCGTGTTTCCGGTCGTCCCCACGTACGACGCTTCGGCCTTCCCCGACCAGACCGGCGGGGGGCCGGCAGGCGGTTCCTCGGCGAAGGCGGCACCGGCGGCCAGGAGAACGACGATGGCGAGCACACCCGATCGGATCTTCATGCGGTTTCCTCCCCGTCAGGTCCCCGAATTCACGAATGATGCCGGCGGCATCGGGAATCCGCCGGAGAGATCACGCGGGCTGCGGCTGGGCGCACGCCTTGCAGCGCCGCGCGTCCTTCGGAATCACTTCCCGGCACTCGGGGCATTCCTTCGTCGTCGGCTGACCCGGTTTCGGGAGGAACGCCTTCGTGATCATGTACACGACGAAAGCGATGATGATGAAGTCGACCATTCGGCCGATCAGGTCGCCGTACGCGATCGCGTTCTCGGTGACCTTCCCCCCGGCGTCCGTGGCCCGCGAAAGGACGATCTTCGCGTTTCGCCAGTCGCCGGCCGGCAGCAGCAGTCCGATGATCGGATTGAGGACGTCGTCGGCGATGGCCGCGACCACCTTGCCGATTCCGGCGCCGATGATGACGCCGATGGCCAGGGCGATCGCGTTCTGCTTGAGGAGGAACTCCTTGAATTCCTTGATCATCTCGATCCCCTTTCTCTTTTCGTGCACCCGAGGGCGAGCCAATTTGCGGGGATGGACCAGATCGAACGCTCTCGAGGCCACCGGGAACTTCCAGTGTCGCGGGCCGGTGGAAGTATACGATTGACGTCCCGGCGGTCGCGACTGGCTGACCGCCTCCCGAAAGGAGTCCGGCATGGGAATCATGGACAAGATCAAGGAAGAAGCCCGGGAACTGGCGGAGAAAGGGAAGGAACTCGCGGTGGCCCAGGGGCGGGAGCTCCTCGCGGAGGGCAAGCAGACGCTCGCCACGAAGGCGGAAGAGCTCAAGAACCAGGCCGGCCAGAAGGTCGCCGGCATGGTGGACGAACAGAAGAAGAAGCTGGCCGAAAAGCTGCCGGCCGGGTTCAAGAAGTGAGAGCGTGATGCGAACGACGAGACTGGGAACGATCCTGTTCGCGGCCTGGGCCGCGATCCTGCTGGCCGGGCCGCCTCCCGCCGACGCCAGGGCGAAAGCGAAGGAGCCGGCGAAGGCGGCGTCGACTGCGGCGGTCGACATCAACTCGGCGTCCCAGAAGGAACTGGAGGCCCTCCCCGGCATCGGCGCCGCGACGGCGAAGAAGATCGTCGCGGGACGGCCGTACGCGTCGGTCGCGGACCTCTCGCGCGCGGGAGTTTCCGCGAAGACGATCGAAAAACTGACCCCGCTCGTCACGGTCGGCGGCGCATCGGCCACGCCGAAGAAATCGTCCGCCCCCGCGAGCCCTTCGGCCCGGGGAAGAGAGGCCGCTCCGGCGGTTTCGGGGGCGATCGATCTGAACACGGCGTCCGCGAAGGAGCTCGAGGCGCTGCCCGGCGTCGGCTCCGCGACGGCGAAGAAGATCATCGCCGGGAGGCCGTACTCCTCGGTGGAGGATCTCGCGCGGGCGGGACTCTCCGAGAAGACGATCCAGAAGGTCACGCCTCTCGTCAAGGTCGACGCCGCCGCGAGGCCGATGAATACATCCGCCGCCCCGAAATTCCCTGCCGGCAAGGCGGCTGCCCCGACGACCGGCGGCCGGGTGGACGTCAACACCGGTTCGCAGAAGGAGCTCGAGGCGCTTCCCGGCGTCGGCCCGGCGACCGCGAAGAAGATCATCGCCGGCCGGCCGTATGCGTCCGTTCAGGACCTGTCGCGCGCGGGGATCTCCGCGAAGACGATCGAAAAGATCTCTCCGCTCGTCACGGCCGGGGCCGCGGCACCGGGAGCGAGCTCCGGGGGAGCCGGGGCCGCGGCCGCCCCTTCGCCGGCTCCGGCCGCGCCGCGCCGCGCGGGCGCTCCGGCGACGGCGGCTCCCGCCCCCGTGCCTTCCGCGCAGGCGCAGACCCCTCCGTCCCCGGGAATGGTGTGGGTCAACACCGCGACGAAGGTCTACCACCGCGAGGGCGATCCCTGGTACGGGAAGACGAAGGAAGGGAAGTTCATGAACGAGGCGGACGCCATCAAGGCGGGATATCGGGCGTCCAAGCAGGGCATGCCGAAGAAATAGCCCGGCGTCGCAGCGGTCGCGCGGCCCGCCCCTGGCCGGATGCGAGGAGTCAATAATACACGATCTCGGCTCCCCGGGGCCGATGGGCGCGCGCCGCTGAACGCCTCGTTCTGACGAATGTCCGGCGCGGCCAGGAATCGCCGCGCCGGCTCATCTCACGCCGCCTGCGGCTGGCCGCAGGCCTTGCAGCGGCGGGCGCCGGCCGGGATGATTTCCTCGCATTCCAGGCAGGTCTTCGTCGTGATCTTCGAGGACGCCCTCGGGATGAACGCCTTCGCGATCAGGAAGACGACGATCCCGATGATGAAGAAGTCGATCGCCCGTCCGAGCAGGTCGCCGTAAGCGATCGCGTTCTCGGTCATCTTTCCGGTGCCGTCCACCGCGCGCGAAAGCACGATCTTCGCGCTCCGCCAGTCGCCCGCCGGAAGCAGGAGTCCGGCGATCGGGTTGATGACGTCGTCGGCGATCGCCGAGACGACCTTGCCGATCGCGGCGCCGATGATGACGCCGATCGCGAGCGCGAGGGCGTTCTGCTTGAGCAGGAACTGCTTGAACTCGGTCCAGAGGTTCATGTTCTCCTCCCGGGCCGATTATCGCGTTCCGAAACGGGCGACGGCCGAGGAAATCACGCCCGGATACACGCGGCAGAGTATCGGCGGCGACGAGGCGCGGCTCGATGGATGGCCGTGCTGCTGGGCGGAGAGCATCGAGCGGAGGACGAACGGCAATATGCCTCCGTGGCGGTAGTAGTCCCCTTCGTTGGGCGTATCGACGCGCGACAGCACCGTGAATTCCTTCGCGGTGCCGGTGGCGGAGACGGCTCGGACGCGCATCAGCCTGCCGGGAGCGAATCCGTCGGCGATCCCCCCGATCGAGAAGATCTCCTCGCCCGTCAGGCCGAGGGTTTCGGCGCTCTCCCCCCCGGCGAACTGGAGCGGCAGAACGCCCATCCCGATGAGGTTGCTCCGGTGGATCCGCTCGAACGATTCCGCGATCACGGCGCGGACCCCGAGGAGGAGCGTTCCCTTGGCCGCCCAGTCGCGGGACGACCCCGAGCCGTACTCCTTTCCCGCGAGGATGATCAGCGGCACGTTCTCGGCGCGGTACTTCTCGGCCGCGTCGAAGATCGACATCGCCTCTCCGCCGGGGAGGTACCGGGTGACGCCGCCCTCGGTCCCCGGGGCGAGCTTGTTGCGGAGCCGGATGTTCGCGAACGTGCCGCGCACCATCACCTCATGGTTCCCGCGCCGTGAGCCGTAGGAGTTGAACTGCGACGGCGGAACGCCGTGCGCGACGAGGTAGCGGCCCGCGGGGCCGTCGGCGGCGATCGATCCCGCGGGGGAGATGTGATCGGTGGTGACCGAGTCGCCCAGGTACGCGAGAACCCGCGCGGCGCGGATGTCCGAAAGGGGGACCGGCGTCTTCGGGAGATCGTGCAGGAACGACGGCGACTTGATGTACGTCGATTCCGGCCACGCGTAGCGGCTCCCGGCCGGGACCTCGATCGCGTTCCACTCCGCTTCGCCCTCGAAGACTTTCGCGTACGTCCGGCGGAACTGTTCCGGCCGGACCGCGGCGCGCATCGTCTCGGCGACTTCCCGCGGGGAGGGCCAGATGTCGGAGAGATACACCGGCGCGCCGTCCTTTCCCGTGCCGATCGGATCGCGCGTCAGGTTGATGTCCATGCGGCCCGCGAGCGCGTAGGCGACGACGAGGGGCGGCGACATGAGGTAGTTCGCGCGGACGAGGGGATTGATGCGCCCTTCGAAGTTCCGGTTTCCCGAGAGGACAGCGGCGGCGACGAGGTCGTGCTCCTTGACGGCCTTTCCGACCGCCTCCGGCAGCGGGCCGCTGTTGCCGATGCAGGTCGTGCAGCCGTATCCGACGAGCTGGAAGCCGACGCGGTCGAGCGCGTCCTGCAGCCCGGCCTCCCGGAGGTACTCCGTGACCACCTTCGAGCCCGGGGCGAGGCTCGTCTTGACCTGGGCCGGAGCGCGAAGGCCCCGCTCGACCGCCTTCTTCGCGAGGAGTCCGGCGGCGATCATCACGGAAGGGTTCGACGTGTTCGTGCACGACGTGATCGCGGCGATCACGACCGACCCGTGCGTCAGCTCCACCGATTTTCCGTCGAGCGGGATCGTCGCGCACGTCCGCAGGTGGCCGAGGTCTTCCGGCTGCGCGAGCTCGGCCGGCACCGGATCGACGTTGCCTCCCTCGCCCACCCACCGTTCGACCGCCGTCTTGGTCACTTTCGCCGTGCTCTTCTCGAGGATCTGCGCGAGCGAGCGCCGGAATTCGCGTTTCGCGTCGGACAGCGGTACCCGGTCCTGCGGGCGCTTCGGGCCCGCGATCGACGGCTCGACGGACGCGAGGTCGAGCTCCATGCGGTCCGAGAACTCGGGCTCGCCGCCTCCGCCGAAGACGCCCTGCTCCTTCTGGTACGCCTCCGTCAGCGCGACGAGCGCTTCGTCGCGGCCGCTGAAGCGGAGATATCGGAGGGTCTCGTCGTCGGCCGGGAAGAACCCCATCGTCGCGCCGTATTCCGGGGCCATGTTCGCGATCGTCGCCCGGTCGGCGAGCGCGAGCGCCGCCATTCCCGGCCCGTAGAACTCGACGAACTTCCCCACGACGCCCTTCTGGCGGAGCATCTGCGTGACCGTCAGCACGAGATCGGTCGCGGTCGCGCCGGGCGAGAGGGATCCCGTCAGCCGGAAGCCGATGACCTCCGGGATGAGCATCGAGATCGGCTGGCCGAGGAGCGCCGCCTCCGCCTCGATTCCTCCGACGCCCCAGCCGAGAACGCCGAGGCCGTTGATCATCGTCGTGTGCGAGTCGGTGCCGACGAGCGTGTCGAAATACGCGAGCGGATTGCCGGAGGCGCGCGGCTCGACGAACGTCACGCGCGCGAGGAACTCGAGGTTGACCTGGTGGACGATCCCGGTGTCCGGAGGAACGACCCGGAACCGGTCGAACGCGGTCTGTCCCCATTTCAGGAACGAATACCGCTCGGCGTTGCGCTCGAACTCGATCTTCGCGTTCTCCGCGAAGGCGGTCGGCTTTCCGAAGACGTCCACCTGGACGGAGTGGTCGATCACGAGGTCCGCCGGCCGGAGCGGATTGATCCGCGCGGGGTCGCCTCCCCAGGCGGCGACGGCGTCCCGCATCGCGGCGAGGTCGACGACGCACGGCACCCCGGTGAAGTCCTGCAGGAGCACGCGGGCCGGCGTGAACTGCGTCTCGCGCGAGGGCTTCGCTTTCGGGTCCCACGCGGCGAGCGCCGCGATGTCCTCCCGTTTCACGATGCGTCCGTCCTCGAACCGCAGCAGGTTCTCGAGGAGGATCCGGAGCGAGACGGGAAGCCGGGAAATGCCGGAGAGGCCCGCCTTCTCGAGAGCGGCGAGCGAGCGGATCTCGCAGGTGGCGCCCCCCGCCGCGAGGTCCCGGCGCGTGCCGAAGGAATCGAGGTATTTCTGTTCGTTCTTCATCGATTCTTAGCCTATCGCAACGATCCCGATTCCCAGGATTCGAATGCATCAGCGGCGCGGGGCGGCGGAAGGTCCGGTAGAATTCCGACCGATTTCCCCGAAGAGCAACGGACGCCCGCGCGAAGCGGGCACGCAGGAGGAAGGATGAGACGGATGGCGGCGGCGCTCTGGTTGATGGCGGCGGTGATGGTCGCGCCCGGGCACGCCGGGACGACCGCCGCGGAATCCCCGGGCTCCTCCGAGCCGTCCTCGGAGCCGAAGCGCGCGTTTCCCGAGGAGGCGAAGAAGACGACTTCGGCGCAGCCTTCGGAAGAGGAGGAGAAACCGACTCCCGAGGGGCTGGAGGCTGAAAAGAAGGCCGGCCCCTTCGCGGGACTCAAGTTCCGTTTCATCGGGCCTCCGGGCAACCGCGTCAGCGCCGTCGTCGGCGTGCCGGGCGATCCGAACGTCTATTACGCGGGCGCGGCTTCCGGCGGCGTGTGGAAGTCGATCGACGGCGGAAACGAGTGGAAGCCGGTCTTCGACAAGGAAGACGCCCAGTCGATCGGCGCGATCGCGATCGCCCCTTCGGATCCGAACGTCGTCTGGGTCGGGACCGGAGAGACCTTCATCCGCAGCAACGTCTCGATCGGGGACGGCGTCTACAAGTCGACCGACGCGGGGAAGACCTGGAAGCACATGGGCCTGGAGAAAACGGGACGGATCGGCCGCGTGATCGTCGATCCGCGGGATCCCGACACCGTCTTCGTCGCGGCCCTCGGGACCTGCTACGGTCCGCAGCCCGAGCGCGGCGTGTATCGCACGACCAACGGCGGGAAGAGCTGGGAGCGGGTGCTCTTCGTCGACGAGAACACCGGCGCGTCCGACCTCGCGATGGACCCGAAGAACCCGAGGGTCCTCTTCGCGGGAACCTGGCAGATCGACATCAAGACCTGGGGGAGGAAGAGCGGCGGCCCCGGGTCGGGAGTCTGGGTCTCGCGCGACGGCGGAACGACGTGGAAGCGCATCAAAGAGCACGGCCTTCCCGATCCCCCCCTGGGCAAGATCGCGGTCGGGATCGGGACGAACGATCCGGACCGCGTCTACGCGCTGATCGAGACGGGGGACAAGGGGTCTCTCTGGCGCTCGGACGACGGAGGAAATGCCTGGCGCCTCGTCAATCGCAGCCGTCTCCTGAACGAGCGCCCGCACTACTACACGCGGATGCTGGTCATGCCGGACAACGCGAACGAGGTCTATTTCCCGTCGAATTCGATGGGCGTGACCTACGACGGCGGGGAGACCGCCGACCAGGTCGACTGGGCCGGCGACAACCACGACATGTGGGCCGATCCGAAGGACCCGAGCCGGATGATGATCGGGAGCGACATCGGGGTCGTGATCTCCACGACGCGCGGAAAGAAATGGAACTGGACGCGCCTCCCGATCGCGCAGATGTACCACGTCGCGACCGACAGCCGGATCCCGTACCAGGTGTACGGACAGATGCAGGACGGCGGGTCGATGCGCGGCCCGAGCCGCAACCCGGGAGGCGACGGCATTCCCCCCGCCCTCTGGACGACGACCGCCGGCTGCGAGACCGGGTGGAACACGCCCGACCCGGTGGATCCGGACGTGGTGTGGGGCGGGTGCTACGCGGGAGTCGTCGAGCGCTACGACGGCAAGACGCGGATGAGCCGGTCGGTGTCGGTCTGGCCGGAGCGCACGATGGGCGCCAACGCGGGCGAGGTGAAGCTGCGGATGAACTGGACCTTCCCGATCGCCATCTCGCCGCACGATCACAACACCGTCTACGTCGGGAGCCAGTACGTCCACGAGACGACCGACGGCGGCGAGCACTGGAAGACGATCTCTCCCGATCTCACGACGAATGACCCGTCGATGATGGGAGACTCGGGCGGCCTCACGGTCGACAATCTTTCCGTCGAGTACGCCGGCGTCGTGTTCTCGATCGCGGAGTCGCCGCTCTCGAAGGGGGAGATCTGGGCCGGGACGAACGACGGCGTCGTCCAGGTGACGCGGGACGGAGGCGGGCACTGGTCCAACGTCACCCCTCCGAAGGCGATGCTCCCGCCGAAGGGGACCGTCGGTTCCGTCGAACCGTCCTCCCACGAGAAGGGAACCTGTTACGTCTCGGTCGATCTCCACCAGGTCGACGACCGGAATCCGTTCGTGTTCAAGACGGCCGACTGGGGGAAGACGTGGAAGGCGGTCGCCGGCGACCTGCCGAAGAGCCCGCTCTCGTACGTCCATGTCGTGCGCGAGGACCCCTTCCGGAAAGGAATGCTCTACGCCGGCACCGAGAACGGCCTCTGGGTCTCGTTCGACGACGGCGCGCGCTGGCGGCCGCTCCAGGGGAAGCTCCCGCATGCGCCGGTGTCCTGGCTGACGGTCGAGCCCAGATTCCACGATCTCGTCGTCGCGACCTACGGACGGGGATTCTGGATCCTCGACGACGTCACCGCGCTCGAGCGATGGGTCGAGCCGAAGGGAGATGCGCCGGTGGTTCTCTTCCCGTCCGTCCCGGCGTACCGATTTCGTGCCGTTTCCCAGCCCGCGTACGCGCCGGTGGGCGCCGCTCACGGCAAGAACGGTCCGGACGGCGCCTTCATCACGTACTGGATGAAGAAGGAAGTTCCGAAACCGAAGAAGAAGGACGAGGGCGAGGACGAGATCCCGGAGAAGGAGAAGCCGCCGCTCGTCAAGATCCGGATCTACGACGCGGCGGGGAACAAGGTGCGGTCGCTCCGCGGATCGAACGAGAAGGGTTTCAACCGCGTGGACTGGGATCTCCGGTACGACCCGTTCCGGGAAGTGAGGCTCCGCGCGACGCCGCCCGGGAATCGGCACGTGTGGGAGGAGAAACGGTTCGTCGGGAAGGACCGGCGCCCGGTCCTCTATTACGGGATCGAGGACGCGACGCAGGGTCCGCTCGTGCCGCCGGGGACGTACACGGTCAAGCTCGACGTCGACGGGCGGGAGTACTCGACGCCGGTCGAGGTCCGGAAGGATCCGAACTCGGGGGGAACCGCGGCGGACGTCGAGGAGGGCACGAAGTTCTCGCTCGCGATCTATCGGGACACGAACGCCGCCGCCGGGATGATCAACCAGCTCGAATGGGGCCGGCTCGAAGCGGAGAGATTCCGCAAGATGGTCCGCGCCGAGAACGGGGATGCGGCGCTCGTCGACGCCGCCGACGCGCTCGGAAAGAAGATGCGCGCGGTCGAGGCGGAGCTGCTGCAGCCGACCATCGCGGAAGAGGACCAGAAGTCGTTCCGCGGTCCGCTCGGCCTGTATCTGAAGTTCATCTGGCTCAACGCCGAGGCGGCGACCGGCGCCGCCGACGTTTCCGGGAACGCCGATCTCGGGCCGACGCAGCCCGAACGCGACGTCTTCGCGCTTCTCGACGGCCGCCTGAACGACGCGAGGAAGGAGTTCGAGGAAGTGTTTTCGGCCGACGTCCCGGCATTCAACCGCGCCATGGAAGCGAAGGGATTCGGCGCGATCGTTCCCGTCAAGGAGGTCCTTCCGGAGTTTCCGCCGGCGAAGGAAAAGAAAGAGGACGAGTAGGGACTCCGCCTAACGCCGCAGCGCGAGCGCTCCCGCCGCCGACAGGGCGAGCGCGAGAACAGCGAGTCCGGTCCCGCCGACGGCGGGAACGGTCGGACGGGTTTCCACCCGGATCGTCAGCGCGAGGTCTCCCGAGCAGCCGAGGGCATCCGTCGCGGTGATCGTCACCGGAAAGGTCCCGATCGCGTTCGGCGTGCCGGAGAGGACGCCGGTCGAAGAATCCAGAGAAAGGCCGGGGAGCGCTCCGGTCTCCGAGAACGTGAGCGGGGGCGTCGCGCCGGATGCCGAGAACGTGACCGGTGCGATCGCCGTTCCGGGGACGACCGCGATCGGATTTCCCGCGGACGACGAGACGGCGAGGGGCGTCGAGGTCCCGGTCAGCGAGAAGCTTCCGTTGAACGCCGGCGCCGGGTTCCCGCCGACGATGTCGGTCCCGATCCGGAGCCAGTCGGGAGCGAGGTTCTCGTTCCGGATCCACGTCTGGAGGTCCGGCGTGAACGACGCGACCGGATGCGCCGCCGACAGCCAGAAGAAATCGCCGGTGTTCAGCCGAACCTGAGGGACGAAGAAATAGTGTCCCGCCGGCAGGCCGATCCCCGGCGAGAACGCGACGTCGAACTCGACCTCCGTGCCCGTCACCGGGCCTTCGCCCCCGGTCGTCTGGTTCGGAGACTTGTTGATGCCGTTCAATACCGAATTGGAGGCGGTGTAATTCGTAAGCAAAACGGTCGTCGTGAAGGTCAGCCCGGCCGCGGCGCTGTCGCGCGACGCGAAGGCCGCATCGGACGGGGAGTTCGCGCGTGTCGGGACGGAGGGCGTCCGGATCGAATCGGAATCCTGGGGGAAAACGCGGTAGATCTCCACGACGACCTCCTCGGCGGTGGCGTCGGCCGGAAGGAGCCCCGTGAACGTCGCGCTCTCGATCGTGGTCGCGCAGGGAACGAGGAAGTCGTCTGCCGCTTCGATCTCGATCCCGCCCGCCAGGGAGGGGCGCGACGCGGCGGCCATTCTCCCGTCCGGCGCCCCCGTGTCGATGAGGACCGATGAGCTCCACGCCGTGGCACAGATGAGGACCGAAAGGATCGCGGCGATCGGGGCCGGTCGTTTCATGTTCTTCTCCTCTCGCGCCGAGGCCGTGAGTTCCCCCGGATTGTCGGCCGCGGCCCGGCGAGAGTCAACGTCCCGCGGGTATTTGACCGGTCTTCGCGGATGACGGAAAATGCCTGTTTGGCCTGACACGGCCAGGGAGTTCCATGGGCGCACCCAAAGGACCGCGGGAACCGATCTCGATCGTCGGCGCGCGGACCCACAATCTGAAGAACATTTCGGTCGAGATCGCGCAGGGGAGTCTCACGGTCGTCACCGGGGTCTCCGGTTCCGGAAAGTCCTCGCTCGCGTTCGACACGCTCT
This sequence comes from Thermoanaerobaculia bacterium, assembly GCA_035717485.1. Lineage (NCBI taxonomy): Bacteria > Pseudomonadati > Acidobacteriota > Thermoanaerobaculia > Thermoanaerobaculia bacterium. The sequence goes on from DASTIQ010000283.1 coordinate 22,102, forward strand.
ACGCCGAAGGACAGCGGCGCTACGCGGAATCGATGTCCACCTATGCGCGCCAGTTCCTCGAGCGGCTCGACCGTCCCGACGTCGACTCGATCGAGCCGGTGCCGCCCGCGATCGCGCTCGAGCAGAAGAACGGCGTCACGAACGCGCGGTCGACCGTCGGGACGCAGACCGAGATCGCCGACTCGATGCGGCTCCTCTTCGCTCACGGGGGCGAGACGGTCTGCCCGGACGACGGCGCGGCCGCGAAACGCGGGGGGATCGATTTCGCCGCCGCGGCGCTGCGGTCTCTCCCCGATCGAACCCGGGTGACGCTGGTGGCTCCGGTCGCCGCCGGCGAAACCGCCGGCGACGTCGAAGCGATCCTGCCCGAGCTCCGGCGCGCCGGCTTCTTTCGGGCGCTCTCACCGGCCGGCGAGGTCGTCGAGCTCCCGGCGGAGCCGGACGGGATCGCCGCCCTCCGCGAAGAGGGGGGCGTGCTGCCGGTCGTCGTCGGGCGGTTCGCGATCTCGCCCGAGAACGGGCCGGAGATCGAGAACGCGGTGGCGGCGGCGTTCGCGATGGCGGGGACGCTCCGGGCGCGAATCCACCGTCCGGACGGAATCGAGACGAAGACCTTCCGGAGGGGCCTCTTCTGCCCGGAGTGCGGCCGGGAGTTCCGGGAGCCGACGCCCGCGCTCTTCGCGTTCAATTCGCCTCTCGGGGCCTGCGCGGCGTGCCAGGGATTCGGCCGGGTGATCGGCATCGATTGGGACAAGGTGATCCCGAACCGCGACCTGACCCTCGACGAGCGCCCGGTCGCGCCGTGGAACACCCCCGCGTACGAGTCGGCCTACGACGAGCTCTTCCGCGCCGGCCGCAAGATCGGGCTTCGCCGGCACGTGCCGTTCTCGTCGCTCTCCGCGGCCGAGCGGGCGCTCGTCGAAAAGGGGAACGCGAAGTTCTACGGGATCTCCGGTTTCTTCGAATGGCTGGAGACGAAGCGCTACAAGGTGCACGTCCGCGTCCTCCTCTCCCGCTACCGGGCGTACACGCGCTGTGCCGCCTGCGGCGGCGGCCGCCTCGTGCCGGAAGCGGCCTGGGTGCGATTCCGCGGGAAGACGATGGCCGAGTTGAACGAGATGCCGGTCGGCGAGCTCGCCGCCTGGTTCGACCGCGTCGAGCTCTCGGCGCGCGAGCGGGAATCGCTCTCCTCGATCTTCGGCGAGATCCGTTCGCGCCTGCGGTACCTGAACGAAGTGGGCCTCGATTACCTCACGCTCTCCCGGGCGGCGCGGACGCTGTCGGGAGGGGAGGCGCAGCGGATCGGTCTCGCCTGCGCGCTCGGGGGCGCGCTCACGAACACGCTCTACGTCCTCGACGAGCCGACGATCGGCCTGCACGCCCGCGACACGGGGCTGCTCCTGTCGATCCTCCGGAAGCTCGCCGACCGGGGAAACACCGTCGTCGTCGTCGAACACGATCCCGACGTCATCGCGGCGGCCGATCGGGTGATCGATCTGGGCCCGGAAGCGGGCGCCCGGGGCGGACAGCTCCTGTTCTCCGGAACTCCCGCGGCGCTCCGCCGCGTCGCCCAGAACCGGACGGCCGCCGCGCTCCGGCGCCGCGAACGCGCGGCGCCGGCGGCGGGCAACGTCGTCCCCTTCCGCCGCGGACACGACCGGGCGATCACGATCGTCGGCGCGCGCGAGCACAACCTGAAGAACCTCACCGTGCGCCTCCCGCTCGGCCGACTCGTTTCCGTGAGCGGCGTCTCCGGATCGGGGAAGTCGACCCTCCTGCGCGACTGCTTCTTCCACGTCTACCAGCGGCGGGTCAAGGGAGTGGCGGCGGTCGAGATCGGCGCGGTCGACGAGATCCGCGGGCTGGATCACGTCTCCGACGTGCTCTTCGTGGACCAGTCGCCGCTCGGACGCTCGGCGCGCTCGAACCCCGTCACCTACACGAAGGCGTACGACGAGATCCGCCACGCGTTCGCGGCGACCGGGCGCGCGCGGGCGAACCGCGTGACGCCGCGCGATTTCTCCTTCAACACTCCGGGGGGCCGGTGCGAGGCGTGCCAGGGGACGGGCGTGACGACGATCGACATGCAGTTCCTGGCCGACGTCGTCGTGACGTGCGACCGGTGCGACGGCCGGCGCTTCAGCCCGAAGGTCCTCGCGATACGATACCGCGGCAAGAACATCGATGACGTGCTCCGCATGACGGTCGCCGAGGCGTCGGCCTTCTTCGCCGATCTGCCCAAGGTCACCCGCCGGCTCTCGCCGCTGGCGGAAGTCGGCCTCGCGTATCTCCCGCTCGGGCAGCCCACGTCGACGCTCTCGGGGGGCGAGGCGCAGCGCCTGAAGCTCGCGTCGTTCCTCGAAGAGAAGAGCTCCCCGCGCGGCAACCTCTTCCTGTTCGACGAGCCGACGACCGGGCTCCATTCCGGAGACGTCGACGTGCTCCTCGCGACGTTCCGGAAACTGATCGCGCGCGGGCACTCGGTCGTCGCGATCGAGCACCACCTCGACTTCATCGCCGCCTCCGACTGGGTGATCGACCTCGGGCCCGGCGGCGGCGACCGGGGGGGAGAGATGGTCGCCGAAGGGACGCCGGGCGAGATCGCCCGCTCTCCCCTCAGCGAGACGGGCCGCCATCTCGCCGGCAGGGCTCCCGCCGAGCGGACGGGCCCGAACGCGCGGCGGGTCCCCCGCTGATGGCGCTGGCGCGGAGCCAGGGGTGGTCGTACGTGCTGCGCCACGCGGCGCGCGAGATCCCGGTTTCGGACGGGGACGTCGTCCTGGGGCGCAGCCACAGCGCGGGGGTCCGGGTCGACGAGGAGACGGTCTCTCGCTCTCACGCGCTCCTGACGCTCCGCGAAGGGCGGGCGGTGATCCGGGATCTCGGCTCTTCGAACGGGCTCTTCGTCGCCGGCCGGCGTGTCGCCGGACAGGCCGCCGTTTCCGACGGCGACACGATCGGGCTCGGAAGCGCGACGCTGACGTTCACCGTGATCCCGCCTCCCGACGTGGAGGCGAGGACGGCGATGATCGCGACGCTCCCGGGCGCGGCCCCCCGTCCCACCGAGACCGCCACGCGGTTCTTTCCCGTCGGCGCGGCGGCGGCGGAGGCCGCGCCGGCCGTTCCCGCCGAACGGCCGCGCCGGCGCCCTCGCTCGCTCGACGACTTCGTCATGCACGAGGAGGGGGACGAGCCGCCCGAGATGGAGGCGCGCATCGAGGCGTTCGAGCCGGCGCCGCTCGGCGCGAGGATCGCGTCGGCGGCCGCCGACCTCCTGTTGTCGGCGGCGATCGCTTTCGTGTGCTCGGTCCCCGCGCTGATCGCGATCCTCACCCACGGCGCCCTGCGCGAGCGGGCCGGTTCCGGGCTCGCGTTCTGGGCGCTCGTCGGCTTCTGCGGAGCGGCTGCGGCCGGCGCGATCATCGTGTATTACCTGAGCGGCTGGTGCGGCCGCGGCGCCACCCTCGGGCAGCGCTCCGCGGGCGTTCGCCTCGTCTCCGTGGACGGCGGGCTCGTCGGGGGCGGGCGCGCGTTTCTCCGCCTCGCGATCCTGGTTCTCTACCTGGCGACCGCCGGCCTGCTCGCTTTGACGGTCGTGTTCGATCGGGAGCATCGCGGGCTGGCGGACAGAGTTTCGAAGTCGCGCGTCGTCGCGGCCTGAAATTCCGACGCGTCGATCGGCGGTCATCCGCGACGGCGGCGCCACGTCCGTTTCAGGATGCGCTCGCCGCCGCCGGGCTCTCCGCCCGTCGGCGCTCAGCCCGCGGCGGCGGTCGCCGGGGCGGTCCCCGTGGCGAGTTCCCGGAAATACTCGATCGTCTTCGCGAGGCCTTCCTCGAGGGGGACGCGGGGCGCCCAGCCGAGGACGCGGCGGGCTTTCGCGATGTCCGGCTGCCGGACCTTCGGGTCGTCGGTCGGGAGCGGCTGGAACACGATCGGCGACGCCGTCCCGGTGAGACGCCGGATCACCTTCGCGAATTCGAGCACGGTCATCTCCGCGGGGTTCCCGATGTTCGTCGGGTCGGGCTCGCCGGACATCAGCAGACGGTAGATCCCGTCGATCAGGTCGTCGACGTAGCAGAACGACCGCGTCTGCGACCCGTCGCCGAAGACGGTCATCGGCTCGCCGGCGATCGCCTGTCCGATCAGAGCCGGAACGACGCGGCCGTCCTTGGGCCGCATTCGCGGGCCGTACGTGTTGAAGATGCGGACGATCCGGGTGTCGACGCCGTGGCTCCGGCGATAGGCCATCGTGAGCGCCTCGGCGAAACGCTTCGCCTCGTCGTAGACGCCGCGGGGCCCGATCGGATTGACGTTGCCCCAGTAGGTCTCCGGCTGGGGGTGCACGAGCGGGTCGCCGTAGACCTCGGACGTGGAGGCGAGGAGGAACCGCGCCTTCTTTTCCTTCGCGAGACCGAGCGCTTTGTGGGTTCCGAGCGCCCCCACCTTCATCGTCTGGATCGGCAGCTCGAGGTAGTCGATCGGGGAGGCGGGGGAGGCGAAGTGCAGGACCGCGTCGAGCTTCCCGTCCACGTAGATGTAGTTCGTGACGTCGTGATGGATGAACGTGAAGTCCCGGCGTCCGATCAGGTGCGCGATGTTCCGCGTGTTCCCCGTGATGAGGTTGTCCATCGCGGTGACCTCGTGCCCCTCGCGCAGGAGCCGGTCGCACAGATGGCTGCCGAGGAACCCGGCTCCGCCGGTGACCAGAATCCGCATCCTCCGTCCTTTCAGGCTGTCCCCGCGGTTTCCGCGGTTCGTCCGGAAGAATAGCAAAAACCCTTCATCGGGAACGGCCGGGCGCGGGTCGCGGCCGGCGGAGGATTCCAGAGCCGGATCCCGGGACGCCCTCTTCGAAACCCGGGCTTCCGTCCGCGGCGACTCTCAGCCTCTTCCCACTCCCGAATACACCCACCCGAGCTCCCGCACTTCCTCCGGTTCGTAGACGTTCCGGAGATCGACGAGGACGCGGGCGCGCATCGCCTTCTCGAGCTTTCCGAAGTCGAGCGCGCGGAACTCGTTCCATTCGGTGACGAGGACGAGCGCGTCGCATCCCGCGGCGCAGTCGTAGGCGTCGCGCCCGTAGACGACGTCCGAGAGAACTTTCTTCGCGTTCTCGACCGCCGCGGGGTCGAACGCCCGGACGTGCGCCCCCCGTTCCTGGAGGTCCCGGATGATCCGGAGCGCCGCGGACTCCCGGATGTCGTCGGTCGCCGGCTTGAACGAGATCCCGAGGACGCCGACGGTCTTGCCCGCGAGCGGTCCCGCCGCCGCCTCGATCTTCTCGATCATCCGCGCCTTCGTCTTCTCGTTGGCGGTGATCGCGGCCTCGATGATCTCGAAGCGGGCGCCGAATTTCCGGGCGAGGTCCGCCACCGCATGCGTGTCCTTCGGGAAACAGGAGCCGCCGAAGCCCGGACCGGGATGGAGGAATTTCGGGCCGATCCGCTTGTCGAGGCCCATCCCGCGCGCGACCGCGTGGACGTCGGCGCCGACGAGCTCGCACAGGGACGCGATCTCGTTGATGAACGAGATCTTCACCGAGAGGAATCCGTTGGACGCGTACTTGATCATCTCCGCCGACTCGACGTCGGTGACGATGATGGGCGTCTCGAGGAGATACAGCGGCGAGTAGATCTCCTTCATGATCGCGACCGGCCGCTGGTCGCGGGTGCCGATCACGACGCGGTCCGGGCGGAGGAAGTCGGCGACCGCGGAGCCTTCCCGGAGGAACTCCGGGTTGGACACGACGGAGAACTCGTGCTCGCCGTTCCTCCCCTTCAGGATCTCTTCGATCATCTTCCCGGTTCCGGTGGGAACCGTGGACTTGGTGACGACGACCTTGTAGCCGTTGGCATGGTCCGCGATCGATTCGGCGACCTGCCGCACGTACGAGAGATCCGCGGATCCGTCGGGGAGCGGCGGGGTCCCGACCGCGATGAAGATCGCGAGCGAGTTCTCGACGGCGCCCTTGAGATCGGTCGAGAACGAGAGCCGGCCGGCCCGTTCGTTCTTCATGACGAGCTCTTCGAGGCCCGGTTCGTAGATCGGGATCTCGCCGCGCTGGAGCGCCTGGATCTTCGCCTCGTCCACGTCGACGCAGATCACGTTCATCCCGAAATCGGCGAGACAGGTGCCCGTGACGAGGCCGACGTAACCGGTGCCGACCATGCAGATGTTCATCGTGCTCTCCGCAAGACCTTCAGGCGTGCCGTCGGCGCCACGCCACGTAGCGGGCGAGGCCCTCCGCGATCGGCACCTTCGGGGAAAAGCCCAGGAGTCGGCGCGCCTTGTCGACGTCGGCGTACGTCGCCGGGACGTCGCCCGGCTGGTCGGGCAGACGCCGGAGGAGCGCCCGGCGTCCGGTCGCGCGCTCCAGCAGCTCGACGAGCTCGGCGAGCGAGATCGGGTGGGCGCCGCCGAGGTTGACGATCTCGAATCCCCGGCAGCGCTCGATCGCCGCCTCGACGCCGTCCAGGATGTCGTCGATGTAGGTGTAGTCGCGGCGGGAGGAGCCGTCGCCGAAGAACGGGATCTCGCGGCCCTGTTCGAGCGCTTCCGTGAACTTCGCGATCGCCATCTCGGGGCGCTGCCGCGGCCCGTAGACGGTGAAGAACCTCAGGCAGAACGCGTCGAGCCCCTCGAGATGGTGGAAGTTGAACGCGAGGAGCTCGCCGCTGCGCTTCGTCGTCGCATAGGGGGAGACCCGGCGCGCGATCGGGTCTTCCTCGGAGAAGGGGAGCTTCGAGTTCACGCCGTACACCGACGACGAGGACGCGAACACGAATCGGGGCTTTCCGAACCGCGCGGCGGCTTCGAAGAGATGGATGCTCGCGACGCAGTTGACCTCCTCGTAGAGCACGGGATCCTGGATCGAGGGCCGGACGCCCGCGCGTGCGGCCAGGTGGACGACGGCGTCGAATTCCCCCTCCCGGAAGAGCGAAAAGACGAGCTCGCGGTCGCGGATGTCGCCCTCGACGAGCCGGTACCCCGGCCGGCCGAGCGCGGGCGCCACGTTGGCCCGCTTCAGCGCGGGGTCGTAGTAATCGTTGAAATCGTCGATCACGGTCACGCGATCGCCGGAGGCGAGGCGCCGGTCGACGAGCTGCGAGCCGATGAAGCCGGCGCCTCCGGTGACGAGGATCTTCACGGGGGCGGCGGCTCGGAAGTGGAGGATCCCGCCTTCGCCTTCGCGGACTCGCGCTCGTATCGCTTCTCGATCCCCTTCTTCTGGCGGTCCCGGACCAGCCAGCGAAGGAGCTTCGACTCGTCGACGCCGACGACGATGTCGTTGGCGGCGTCGTAGAGGGCGGGGTCGTTGATGAGCTTTCCGATCGACCCGTCGCCCTGGTCGAGCTTTTCGGAGATCGAGTCGAGGTGCATCGTGAGGTTCGTCAGGTGCCGCCGGAAGTCCGCGGCGAATGCTTCGTCGTGGAGGAGAACCGGAAGGAGGCCCTTGCCGCGGTCGAGGTCCGAGGAGGCGCGCGCGAGGGAGACCCCCGCCGCCGAAAGATTGTCGATCAGCCCGTAGACCTTCTTCTTTCCCTCGGGGTCGGCCATGAGCGCCGGAAGCGCGCCCTTGCCGTTCTGCAGGTCGTCGGCGATCACGCCGAAGGCGCGCGAGGCGGAGCCGATCGCGTTCTGGAGCGCTTTGCCCGTCTCCCGCCCGTAGCGCTCGTCCGCGAGGAGTTTTCCGGCGAAGGAACGGCCGGAGTTGATCTTCTCGAGCGTCGCCGAGAGCTGGTGGAGCGTCTGGTTGAGGTTCGTCCCGATGCTCCTGCCCTCGTCCGAGTTGCTCGTGAGCTCGCCGAGGAGGCCCTGGCCCTTCTCGGTCCTTCCCAGGATGACCTTGAGCGACCGGGCGATTTCGGTGAGGTCCCCGAGGAGGCCTTCGCCGCCGGCGAGGAGCTTCTCGATCCCCGCTTCCCTCGCCGGGGGGATCTCCCCGCCCGGCGCGATCTCGGCCGCTTCCGAAGAGCCGCCGATCAGCTCGATGTACTTGTCGCCGAGGAGCCCGATCGTCTTGATCGAAGCGGTGGTGTCGGTGCGGATGCGCGAGGCCATCCGGCGCTCGATCGATACCGTGACCGTGACGGTGCTGTCTCCGGGTTTTTCGGAGAGCGCGACCTCCGTGACGTTTCCGACCGTCACGCCCGAGAGCCGCACCGCATTTCCGGTCGTCAGGCCCGCGGCCGACTGGAAATGGATCCGGTAGTCCACCTTCCGCGTGAAGAGGCTCGCCCGCTGCCCGACCATGAAGATGCCGATCGCGAACGCGACGAGCGCGACGAAGACGACGAGGCCCACCCGGAACCGCCGGCGGACGATCTCGCCCGGCGCCGTCATGCGGGCTCTCCCCGGCCGGTCGAACGCGCGGCCGACGCGGCGATCGCGGCGGTCTCGGTGCCCGCCGGAAATCCCTGCGACCGGAAGAAGTCGGAGAGGATCGGATGCCCGCCCTGCGCGGCCTCGGCGAACGTGCCGACGAATTCGAACGTGCCGCCGTGGAGGAACGCGACGCGGTCCGAGATCACGCGCGCGGAGACGATGTCGTGGGTCACGACGACGAACGTCGCCTTGAGGCGCTCGTTGAGATCGTCGATCAGCTCGTTGATCTTCTCGGAATTGATCGGGTCGAGGCCGGTCGTCGGCTCGTCGAAGAGGATGATCTCGGGGTCGAGCGCGATCGACCGCGCGAGCGCTACGCGCTTGCGCATCCCGCCGGAGAGCTCCGACGGCATCTTCTTCTGGGTGCCGGGAAGACCGACCATCGCGAGCTTGTCGGCGACCCGGTCCTTGATCTCCTTCGGCGTCATCTCGGTGTGCTCGCGCATCGGGAACGCGACGTTGTCGAGGACGTTCATGGAATCGAAGAGCGCGCCTCCCTGGAAGAGCATCGACACGCGCAGGCGAACCTCGACGAGCTCTTCTTCCGAGAGGGGGACGATGTCGCGGCCGCAGACGAACACCTGGCCGGAGTCCGGTTTCGTGAGCCCGTTGATGTGGCGCAGGAGCACGCTCTTCCCCGTTCCGGACGGACCGAGGATGACCATGGTCTCTCCGCTCAGGACGGTCAGCGAAGCGCCGGCGAGGACCGCCCGGCCCTCGTAGGTCTTCCGCACCGAGACGAGGTCCACGGCGGATCCGGGCGCGGGATGCGGAGCGGCGTCGTTCGTCACAGCGCGAGGAACAGCTTCGTCAGGAAGAAGTCGGAGACGAGGATCGAGATCGAAGCCGCGACCACGGTGCGCGTCGTCGAGGTCCCGACCGACGCCGCGCCGCCGCGCACGTTCAGGCCGTTGTAGCACCCGATCAGGGCGATCTCCGTCGCGAAGAAGAAGGACTTCCCGAGGCCGCTCGCGATGTCGGAGATCCGGAGCTGGTTCCAGATGCTGTTGAAGTAGAAGGACGCGGTGATCGAGAGCTCGGTCACGGCGATCAGGAGCCCGCCCAGGATCCCGAGGAGGTCGGCGAGCGCCGTGAGGATCGGCAGCATGAAGAAGACGGCGATCAGCCGCGGCGTGACGAGGCGCTTGATCGGGTTGACGGCCATCGCGCGGAGCGCGTCGACCTGTTCCGTGACGGTCATCGAGCCGATCTCGGCCGTGATGCCGGCGCCGACGCGTCCCCCGACCATCAGGGCGGTCAGGACCGGCCCGAGCTCCCGCACGAGCGAGAGGGAGACGACCCGGCCGATGAAGAGCTTTCCGCCGAAGGCGGCGAGCGAATAGGCGGTCTGCAGCGCGAGCACCATTCCGGTGAAGAGCGCCGTGACGTTCGTGATGCCGAGCGACTTCACGCCGCTCTCGTCCATCTGGTGCACGATCTCCTGAGCGTAGAACGGCTTGCGGAACGCCCCGGCGACGGCCTGGAAGGTCATCTCCGCGATCCCGCCGAGATAGTCGAGCGCCCCCGACCCGCGCCGCCCGAACGCGTCGACGAACCGCAGCCACCGGAGGTTGCGATAGAAAACGGTGGTTTCGCTCGGCGCCGTCATCGGCAGGCGATCGTATCAAATGCATGCGCCGCGCTAAGATCCGGCGCGTGCGGTTCCTCCGCTCGCTCGGGGCCTGGATCGTGATCGTCGTCGCGACGCTGGCCTTCGGGATTCCTTCGATCTTCGCCGCGTTCATTCCTCCCCGAGGCGACTGGTTCCTTCCGTTCGCCCGGGGGTGGGCGAGAACCGTCCTGAAGGCGACGGGCGTTTCCTGGCGAACGGAGGGCGCCGACCGGGCGGAACCCCTCCCGGGGTGTCTCTATTTCGCCAATCACGAGTCGCTCTTCGACATCTTCGTGCTGCTCGCGGCGCTTCCCGGCCGCCTCCGCTTCCTCGCGAAGAAGAGCCTTTTCTCGATTCCGGTGCTCGGCTGGTCGATGGCGGCCGCGGGGTTCGTGGCGATCGATCGCGAGGACCGCCGCCGCGCGGCGGAGTCGCTCGACGTCGCCGCGCGCCGGATCCGCGCCGGCATGCGCGTCATCGTCTTTCCCGAACAGACGCGCACCCGCACCGGGGAGCTGCTCCCGTTCAAGAAGGGGGGCGTACTCCTGGCGCTCAAGACCGGCGCGCCGATCGTTCCGGTCGGAATCGGCGGGACCTTCGCGATCCAGCAGCGCGGCGGCTTCCGGCTCGCGCCCGGCCCGGTCGCGGTCGTGATCGGGGAGCCGATCGCCGTCGACGGGAGGCCTCTCTCCGACCGGAACGCGCTGCTCGAGGAATGCCGCGGCGCGATCGAAACCCTGAGGCAGCGCGCCCGGGCTCTCGCCGGCGCGCCATCGGCCTAGTCTCGCGTTCTCCGAAAGCCGCTATCATCGAGTTTTCGCGAGGAGGCCGCGTTGACGTCCGCCGAGGTCGATGAGAAGCAGGTCCTGGAGGCTCTCCGGACCGTGAAGTTCCCCGGGCTCTCCCGGGACATCGTGTCGTTCGGATTCGTGAAGGATCTCGCGGTCGGGGGCGGGAACGTCTCGCTCCGCCTCGAGATCACGACCGAGTCCCCCCGCGTCGCCGAGGAGATCAAGCGCGACGCGACCGAGAAGCTCCGGTCGCTCCCGGGCGTCCAGGCGGTGACGATCGCGCTCGACGCGCGCGCCCCCGGGATGGCCGCCCCGGCGGGGGCGCGGCCGGCGCCGATCCCGTCCGGCGAGCTCCTGAAGGACGTCCGCTTCAAGGTCGCGGTCGCGTCCGGAAAGGGAGGCGTGGGGAAGTCGACGGTCACCGCGAACCTCGCGCTCGCGCTCACCCGGCTCGGCTATCGCGTCGGTCTCATGGATTCCGACATCTACGGGCCGTCGCAGCAGATGATGATGGGGATCACCCAGAAGCCGTACGTCAACGAGGAGGACAAGATCGTCCCGATCGAGAGCCACGGGGTGAAGGTGATCTCCCTCGGGTTCCTGATGGACGTCGATCAGCCCGTGATCTGGCGCGGCCCCATGGTGATGAAGGCCGTCGAGCAGTTCCTGCAGGACGTGGCATGGGGAAAGCTCGACTTCCTGCTCGTCGACCTCCCGCCGGGAACCGGAGACGCGCAGCTGACGCTGACGCAGAAGATCCAGCTCTCGGGCGCCGTGATCGTGACGACGCCGCAGGAGGTGTCGCTGATCGACGCGCGGAAGGGTCTCGCGATGTTCGAGAAGGTCAACGTCCCGCTCCTCGGGATCGTCGAGAACATGAGCTACTACGAGTGTCCCTCCTGCGGACACCGCGACGAGATCTTCAAGCACGGGGGGGGCAGACGGACCGCGGAGAAGCTCGGCGTTCCCTTCCTCGGCGAGATCCCGATCGACCCCAAGATCGTCGCCGGGGGAGACGCGGGCACGCCGATCGTCGTCGCGGAGCCGAAGTCCCGCGCGACCGAGGCGTACATGGCCCTGGCGGACAACATCGCGCGAACCCTGGCGGGGTGAGGCGGCGATCCGCACGGATTCCCCGGGGAAGGACGGGCGCGGGCGGCCGCGGGAGAGTTCGGCCCGGTTTAGACTGGATCGATGGTCGACGCCGGCGATCTCCAGCAGCGCCTCCTCCTGAGACTCGCCGGAGGAATTTCCCCGGAAGACCTCTCCGCGTGGGCTCGGGGCGTGATCGCGTTCGACGCGGCGGAGGGACCGGCCCTCTTCGCCGGCGACGACGAGATCCTGCGGGACGTCCTGAAGCGTTGCGCCATCGCCGCGGAGGAGGGATTCGAGATGGGGGGCGAGGAGATCCGGCGCCTCTTGCGGAGGGTCGCGTATTCGGCGCCCGGTCTCGAGCCGCGGGGGCGCCGCGAGGGGCCGTTTCTCGTGGCGATGCGGGCGCGGATGGTCCCCGCTCGCGCGTACCCTCTCGTGGGCAACTGCGCCCGCTGCGGCGCGGCGGTCCGCGTTTCGGAAAAGAGCCTTTCGAAAGCGCTCCGATCCCGGGGAGTCCTCGCGTGCGTCTGGTGCGCTCGATCGCTTCCGGGAACCGTCGTCGAAGCGATCTGAGCCCGGCCGTTTCCGCTCGCGCGTTCCGGATCGGTTCTCACCCGTTCCCGTCTGCCGTCGCCCGTCGCGGAATCGCCGATCACGGGCCCGAAGCGGTCGCGACGTAGACCATCATTGCGGCCGTCAGAGCGACGAGAAGAACGGTCACCCCGGCGACCAGCCAGCGATCGGCCGAAACGACCCCTCTCTCGATCGCGCGGTTGACGGCGTGGTACCTCCAGGCCGCGAGGACGGCGAGCAGCGCTCCGAAAAGCATCATGCTTTCGCCCATGGGGAGGGAGGTGTTCCAGCGCGAGGAGACGAAACGCCGGGAGAGCTGCTGGCCGAGCTCGCGGAGCCACAACGAGAAGCGCGCCACGAGAAACCCCAGGCTGATGACGGCGATGCTCGTGCGTATCCAGGCGAGGAAGGTCCGTTCGTTGGAGAGGTATTCCACCGCCCTCTTTTCCGGCGGCGGCCCGGGAACTTTCGTGGACGACGGCTCGGGCATGGCCGGAAAAAATGCAAGCCGGGAGCCATTCCGGCGATCTTCCGGGGTACGGGTCTTGCTCCTTTTCGGGGAAGCCCTCGCTCGGCCGCGCGGGCGAGGAGGTTATCGATGGCGAAACGCGACGGGAGATGGGTGGATGCGTCGGAGTTCCGGCCGGATCCCGCGGTCATGGACCACGATCCGGAAGAGGCGATGCGCGAGGGAATGAGCACCGACGCGGCGGGAGTCGACGCTTCGGAGACCGAGGCCTCGACCGGCGACTCCGAGGGAGCTTTCGTCGGGATCGCGGCGGGGGCCGCGACCGGTCTCGGGATCGATCGCGGAGAAGCCGTCGGCGCGGGCGGACTCGCAGCGGGCGAGGATCTGGATCCGGTCGCGGAGGGCGACTACTGGCGGGAGAACTACCGGCGGCGTCCGTATTACCGGGCGGAAAAACCGTACGAGCACATCGAGCCCGGGTACCGCTTCGGATGGGAGGAGGCCGCCGGCCTCGAGTTCCGGGACCGGCGGTTCGAAGACGTGGAAACCGAGCTCGCCCGCCGCTGGGAGGCGCGCCGTCCGCCGGAGGAGCCGGGCTGGGTCGACGTCCGGGAAGCGGTCCGCGATTCCTTCCACCGCGTCCGCGACTCGCGACGGGGATCCCGATGAGAAGAATGCCGTCACGCCGAAACCCGTCGAGGCGGTTGGCGCGATTCTCGCATCGATTCCACCCGGGTTGATGAGGGAGAGGCCGGTTGACGGAGGCGCGTCGGCCGGCCTCTCGGTTTTTTCGACCCCCCTCAGTCCCTTCCGGTCGGCACGTCCCACGATTCCCCGAATCCGAGAGCGCGAAACGGCGGCGCGCCGGCGCTTGCCGCCAGCGCGTCGTGGAGCTCGTGCAACGGCTCTTCCTCGCCGTCGTCGGCGAGCTCGAACGTCCCGAAATGGACTCCGATCGCGGCCCTCGCGCCGAGGTCCTGCGCGGCGCGAACCGCCTCGGCGGGGGAGATGTGCATCGGCTGCATGAACCAGCGCGGCCGGTAGGCGCCGATCGGAAGGACCGCCAGGGCGATCCGGTGAAAGCGCGCGCCGATCTCGGCGAAATGCGGCCCGTAACCGGAGTCGCCGGCGAAATACGCGCTCCCCGCTTCGTTCGACACCACGAAGCCGGCCCAGAGAGTCCGGTCGCGGAGCAAGGTCCGGCCGGAAAAGTGGCGAGCGGGAACCGCGGTCACGCGCAGCCCCGGCGCGGGATCGGCGGACTCCCACCAGTCGAGCTCGGCGGCGCGGCGGGCGCCGAGGGCGGCGAGACGCCTCCCGTTGCCCCGTCCAGTCGCGAAAAAGGCGCTCGGATGCGCCTGCGCGATGCGCCGGACGGTCGGGAAATCGAAATGGTCGTAGTGGTCGTGCGAGACGAGCACCAGATCGAGCGGGGGAAGGTCCTCGAAGCGGACCCCGGGCGGCCGGTGTCGCCGCGGGCCCGCGAATCGAACCGGCGAGACGCGCTCCGACCAGACGGGATCCGTCAGAACGTTGACGCCGGCCCCCTGGAGGAGGACGGTCGCGTGATTGACGAACGTCGCGCGCCAGCGGGGCGCCACGACGCGGTCCTCCGGCGGCGCGGCGGGAGGCGCGTCCGTCCACGGCTTCCAGCGCCCGCGGCGGCGGGTCAGCATCCATTTCAGAAAATTCGGAAAAGCCGCGCGGTGGCGGGCATCCGCGCCGGGGCTCGGGTTCGAATACCGTCGTCCGTCGAAGGGCGCCCCCATCGCGCCGAGTATCGCACCCGACGTTCGCCGGCCGATTTCTTGCTACCCTGAAGCCCGCTCGTGAAGAAACTGATCGCCGCGTTTTTCTCGATTCCCGTCGGATGGTGTGTCGCGGCCGTGTTCCTCCTCACGGGCGCCGAATCCGCGCTCCTCATCGGGTTCCTCGTGCCGGGCGAAGTGGCGGCGATCCTCGGGGGCGTCATCGCTTCGCATGGACGCGTTCCGCTCGCGGCCGCTCTCGCGGCCGCGGTCGCGGGCGCCTGGTGCGGCGACTCGGCCGGCTATTTCCTCGGCCGGAATGCGCGTTTCTTCGAACGCCGGCGCCGGGACCGGAACTGGAGCCGGGCGCGCACCTTCCTGAAGAAGGGCGGCATCGCCGTCCTGGTCGGGAGGTTCACCCCGTTTCTGCGCACGATCATGCCGGCCGCCGCGGGCGCCGCGAAGATGCCGTACGAGCGGTTCCTGCCGTGGAACCTGGCCGGGGGACTCCTCTGGGGTTCCCTTTCGACTCTCCTCGGCTACTGGGGAGGGCGCAACGCCGAGAAAGTCGTTCATCGCGCGGGCCTCGCCGGCCTCGGCCTGCTCGTCGTCGCTCTCGCGATCCTCGCCTTCCTCTGGATGCGCTTCCGCAGGGGCCCATCCCCGCGCCCGCGCCCGTCGGCCCGCCGCGCCCGCTGACCGGGCGTCGGCTCGCGGATTGCAGGCGCCGGGATCTTTCCGGAACGTGAAATCGGGAGGTGAGAGGCGCCCGGAGGAAGACCGCGGGGGCGTCGCCCCCGCCAGCGCCCCTCGCGCGGAGCGGCTCGACCCGTGTTCCCGCAAACCCGTGTATTGTTGGAAGAAGGCTCGCCGGCACGAGGCGCGACGGGCGGGACTATGAGCTCCCGTCTCCCTGTTCCCTCCCCGTCAGGAGCGTGCAGCAGTCGCGCGGCTGGTCGCGCATGCCGTCGCCGAAGATCTCGAGGATCTGGACGTGGACGACGTAGTCCGCCGCGGGGTCGTGCCGGAACACGCCGTTTCTTCCGCAGCGCGGGCACGATTCCACGACGCCGTCCTCGACATCGCGCCCCGCGGCCATTCCGGTGAAGTCCTCCAGGGTGATGGTGGGGTGCCTCATGCGCGCCTCCGAAAGAACGCGACTGCAATTCGCGAGCCCGCGCTTCTCCCCGGGAAATCTCGTTCTTTCGGTGGAACGGTTGTTGCAAAGCGTTCGCCCGGAGGGAACCACGAATGGCCGACACGATGACCGGCACGGCGGTCGAGCAAATGAATTCTCTGCTTCGCGGCGAAATCTCCGCGGCCGAGACCTACCGGATCGCGATCGACAAGGTGGAGGGCGACCGGGCGACCGAGCTCGCCAGTCTCCGCGAGATCTCCCGCGAGCACGGCGAACATGCCCAGAAGCTGCGCGAGGAGATCCGGCGAATGGGCGGCGAGGCCGACGATTCCTCCGGCGCGTGGGGCGCCTGGGCGAAGACGGTGCAGGGCGTCTCTTCCCTGTTCGGCGACGCGTCCGCGCTCAAGGCGTTGAAGGAAGGGGAGGAGCATGGGCTCAAGGACTACCAGGACGCGCTCGAGGACGTGGACGCATCGTGCCGGCAGCTGATCGCCGAGACGATGGTTCCGGCGCAGCAGCGGCACATCGACATCCTCGACGCGATGATCGACCGCGCGTGACCCCATGAAGACGAGAGAGCCGCGCGCCGCCATCTCCACCTCGGGAATCGACGACACCGTGCGCCAGCTGCGTTCCCTTCTCGCCGCCGAATCGGCCGCCGTGAACCTGTACCGGACGGCGAGTCGCGACGTCAACGACGCCGTCCTCGGGCGGCGCTTGACCGCGATCGCGGAACGGCACGCCACCCAGGCCGCCGAGCTCCGCCGCCAGATCGCTCGCCTCTGCGGCGACGCCGGAACCTCGGCGCCCCCCGCGGATTCGTGGTCGAAACTGTCGGACGTGACCGGCTCGATCGCGAACGGCCCTTCCGGGTGGATGAGCCTCCGCGAGCGGGAACGCATGGGCCTGAAGAGCTATCGCGAGGCGCTCGACCGCGTGGACCGATTCGCGCGGGAGGCGTTCTTCGGCTCTCTGATTCCGGCGCAGCTTCGGAACGTCTGTGCCTGGAACGAACGATCGCCCGAACCCTGACGAAGCGGGGCGAGCGCCCGTTCTCGCCGTCGGCCCTCGCAACGCGCGCCGCCCCCGAGCGCTGATGTATATTCCTCCGCCGTAAGGAGGGATCCATGAAGTTTCGCAACGGTGTTTCGCTCGCGATCGCGCTGCTCGTCGGCGCCGGGGTCGCGGCGGCCCAGGATCAGCGCAAACCCTTGAGCCCCCGAGGCCAGACGGCCACCCAGGTGGGCGGGAAATGGACGACCGACGCGCAGGGCGAGTCCCGCTATTCCGACGGCAAATGGATCGAGGTGGACTACGGCCGGCCGATCCTCCGCGGGCGTTCGGACGTCTTCGGCTCCGGGGCCGACTACGGCAAGAAGGTGAACGCCGGAGCGCCCGTCTGGCGGCTCGGCGCGAACCAGACGACGAAGCTCACGACCGAAGTGCCTCTGACGATCGGCGGCAAGACGCTCGCCCCCGGGACCTACGACCTCTTCGTCGAGCTGAAGGAAGGCGGATGGACGCTCATCGCCTCGACCCAGCCGACCCAGGCGAAGTACGACCCGAAGGACAAGACGGCGATCTGGGGCTCGTACGGCTACGATCCGAAATTCGACGTGGCGCGCGCGCCGATGACGGTCGCCAAGATCAAGCACTCCGTCGATCAGCTGACGATCGCGTTCGTCGACATGACCGACGCCGGCGGCAAGCTGGCGGTCGCGTGGGGCGATACGTCCGCGATGGCGGACTTCACGGTCGGCAAGTAGCCCGGTTCCCCGTCGAGACACGAATCCGGCGGAGCTTCGGCTCCGCCTTTTTCTTGCCGTCGAGAATCCCGTCGCCCGGCGGGATTCACGCGAAGGGCTCTCGTTCGAAGTCGACGCCGACGCGCGGCGAGAGACGGCCGCACCGCTCGACGCGTCGCGGAGCCGCTAGAGCTGGGAGCGGAAGGGCTGGAGCGCCCACTCGGACATCCGCTGCCCGAGCGATCGATGTTTCCACTCCGACAACGTGTAGGGGCGCGCCCGGGCGAGATCCCTCTCGAACATCTCCTCGAGGCGCGCGGCCGTTTCCCGATCGTCCGTGACGAGGTTGTCCTCTTCGTTCAGGCGAAACGACCTGTTGTCGAAATTGGCGGAGCCGAGCGTGGCGAACAGCCCGTCGACGACCATGGACTTCTGGTGGAACATCGTGCCGCCGTATTCCCAGATGCCGACGCCGCCCGCGAGGAGGTCTCCGAAGGCCGCGCGGCCGGCGGTCTTGGTCGCCGGAACGTCGTTCACTTTCCCGGGGACGAGGATGCGGACGCGAACCCCCCGACGCCGCGCGGCGACCATGAGCGCGACGGCGTCGGAATCGGGCAGGAAATAGGAATTCGCGATGTCGATCGTCCTTTCGGACGATGCGAGGGCGACCGAGTAGAGTCTCTGGACGTCGGCTCCGGCATACCGCGCGGAGGACGAGACGATCTCGGCGGCGACCGGCCCCGCCGCGTCGATGCGCGGGAAGAGCGCTTCGCCCGCGAGCGTCTCGCCGGTCGCCTCCGACCAGTTCTCCTGGAACGCCGCCTGGAGCTCCGTCACGACGGGTCCCTCGAGGCGCACCTGGGTGTCGCGCCAGTGCTCCCGGGAGTCGGCGTCGCCCAGCCATTCGTCGACGAAGCCGACGCTGCCGGTGAATCCGACGCGCCCATCGACGACGAGGATCCGGCGGTGCGTGCGGTGATCGATCGCGCCCCGGCTCCACGGCTTCTTTCGGTGGAAGAAGGCCACGTGGCAGCCGGCGCGCTGCATCGCCTCCACGTCGGAGGAGTTCAGCCGGCGCGCCGGGGATCCGACCGCGTCGAGCAGCACGCGAACCGTCACGCCGTGAGAGGCGCGTTCCGCGAGCGCGTCGCGGAAGCTCGAACCGACCCGGCCGGACCAGAAGATGTACGCCTCGAACGTGATCGTGGAGCGGGCGGCGCGGATCGCCTCGAGCATGGACGGGAAGATCCGGTCGCCGTTTTCGAGGAAATCCACGCGGTTACCCGCCGTCAACGCGGGCACCAGGAGGGCCGAGGGGACGAAGGTGGGGGCGGAGACGCCGAAGCCGTGAACGACCCGGAAGTTCGGATCCCGCGGCGCGCGCAGCCGGTAGAGCGCGGAGGCGAGCAGGACGCCGGCGACGATGGAGCCGGTGACGAGGGCGGCGGACGCGCCGCGGGTCCGCGGGCGAGCACGGGACGACGGGCGTGCGGCGCCCGGAGGCTTCGGGCGGGCGCTCATCCGCGCCGGCGGTCGGGGTCGCGCCGCGTGGCGTCGCCGAACACGATGCTCGCGGCCAGAGCGACGCCGCCCGCCGCCGCCCCGAGGAAGAAGACCATCGCGAGGCCCGGATAACCGAGGATCTGGAAGCGGGTCGGCACGTGCATCAGGAGCGCGGCCCCGACGATCAGCGAAGCGAGGACGAGGCCGAGGGCGATCCGGTTGGCGATCTTGTGAAGTCCCTCGATCAGGAGGTGCTCGTCGATCGCATCGACCTTGAGACGCAGGCCGTTCTCCGCCGCGAGATCGAGGATCTTTCCGGCCCGCTCCGGGAGCTTGCCGACGAAGTCTTTCGCCTCGAGAAGCGTCGCGAACACGTTGCCGGGCCGTGCCTCCTGGCGCATGCGCCGGGACATGAGCTCGGCGCTGTAGCGGCGGATCGAGGCGTTCGGATCGAAGTCGGGCGCGAGGGTGCGGCCGACGAGATCGAGGTGGAGGAGGGTCTTTCCCACGGTCGACAGCTCGGGCGGAAGCGCCATGCCGGTTTCCGCGGAGAGCCGGCTGATCTCGAGCAGCACGCGACCCATCTGCAGGTCGCCGACGGTCGAGCCCGCGTACCGCTGGACGAGCTCCGCGATCGCGCGGCGGAAATCGTCCGGACGCGCATCCTCGGAGGGCCGGGCGATCCCGACGACCGCTTCCGCGGCGCGCTCTCCGTGGCCTTCGCTCGCGGCGAGGAGGAAGCGCAGGAGGCGGTCGCGGACCTCGCTCGACAGCCGTCCGACCATTCCGAGATCGACGAGCGCCAGGCGATGGTCCGAGGTGAGGAGGACGTTGCCGGGATGGGGATCGGCGTGAAAGAGGCCGTCGAGCAGCACCTGCTTCAGGTACCCCCGGAAGAGTTCGTCGGCCAGACGCTCCGTGTCGACGTCGATCAGCACGACCGGATGGAGGCCGGTGATCTTGGTTCCCTCGACGTACTCCATCGTCAGCACGCGCCGGGACGTGTAGTCGTCGTACGGGCGGGGAATCACGAGGAGCGGAAAATCGGCGAGCTCCGCCCCGATCGCCTTGAGGTTGTTCGCCTCCTGGAGGTAGTCGAGCTCCGTCGCGAGCACCTTCCGGAATTCCGCGACCATGTCCCGGTAGGCGTGGTCGCGGCCGCCGCGGACGTGCCGGTCGACGAGGTCGGCGATCTCCTCGAACGCCTCGCCGTCCTCCTCGATGCGGCTTTCGATATCGGGGCGCTGGACCTTCACGGCAACCGGACGTCCGTCGCGGAGCGCCGCCCGATAGACTTGTCCGAGCGATGCCGCGGCGATCGGCGTGGGATCGAACGCGGAGAACGCCTTCGAGAGGCGGACGCCGAGTTCTTCCTCGATGATCGTCTTCGCGCGTTCGAAGGGGAACGGCTCGACGTCGTCCTGCAGCCGGCTGAGGGCATCGAGGTAAGTCGACGGGAGCAGGTCGGCCCGGGTGGAGAGGATCTGCCCGAGCTTGATGTAGGCGGGGCCGAGCTCTTCGAGATCGCGCGCCAGCTCTTTCGCGGGTGCCTCGGCGCCCGCCGCCGGGGGAGGCGCGTCCGCGTCGAGGCTGCGCGCGATGTCGCCACGACCGTATTTCCACAGGAGCGTGGCGATGTCCTTGTATCGAGACACGTGTTTCGGCTTCAGCGAAAGGGCCATGCCGGAAGAAATGCAAGGACCGGGCCGGGTGGCCGAAGAGGCCAGTTTCGAGGCGGTCAGCCGTTCGGCGGGCGATCCGTCCCGCCGGCGTCCGCCTCGCGCCCCGTGATCAGCCGCGCGCCGCGCTGCCACGTGAGGTAGGCCCACGCCCACTCGAACATGACCAGGAGCCGGTTCCGGAATCCGATCAGGAAGAAGATGTGGATCCCGAGCCAGGCCGCCCACGCGAAGAACCCCGAGATCTTCCACCCGCGGATGTCCGCCACGGCCGCGCTCCTGCCGATCGTGGCCAGCGTCCCCTTGTCGACATAGTGGAACGGGATCGTCGGCCTTCCGGCGATCCGGCGGCGGATCGAGCGGGCCGCGTGGCGCCCCTCCTGCATGGCCGCGGGAGCGAGGCCGGGAACGGGGCGGCCCTCCTGCTCGACCGCGGCGAGGTCTCCCGCAACGAAGATCTCGGGGTGCCCCGGAACGGAGAGGTCGGGCTCGACCCGGACGCGTCCCTGCCGGTCGAGCGGAACGCCGAGCGATCTTCCGAGCGGCGAGGCGGCGACTCCGGCGGCCCAGAGCGCGGTGCGAGCGCCGATCCGCTCCGTTCCGAGCCAGACGGCCTCCTCGTCGATCTTCGTCACGCGGGCTCCCGTGCGGATCGTCACCCCGAGGGATTCCAGCTGCCGCGCCGCCTTCGCCGAGAGCTCGGGCGGAAAACCGGGAAGGACGCGCTCCGCGGCCTCGACGAGGACGACGGCGGCCTGCGCCGGGTCGATGTCGCGGAAGTCGCGAACGAGCGAGTGGCGGGCGATTTCCGAGAGCGCCCCGGCGAGCTCGACGCCGGTCGGACCTCCTCCGACGACGACGAACGTGAGGAGCTCCCGGCGGGCGGCGGCATTCGTCTCCCACTCCGCGCGCTCGAACGCCAGGAGGACGCGCCGCCGGATTTCGAGCGCATCGTCCACCGTCTTCAACCCCGGCGCGTGGGGACGCCATTCGTCGTGGCCGAAGTACGAGTCTCCCGCTCCCGACGCCACGATCAGGAAGTCGTAGCCGAGATCGCGCCCGTCGACGCGGAGCCTGCGGCCGGAGGGATCGATCGACGTCACTTCGCCGAGAAGGACCGTCGTGTTCTTCCGGGCGCGCACGACGCTCCGGATCGGCGCGGCGATGTCGCTCGGGTTCAACGCGGCGGTCGCGACCTGGTAGAGGAGCGGCTGGAAGAGATGGTGGTTCCGGCGATCGACGATCGTGAGCCGCACGGGAGCGGCCGCGAGCTCCCGCGCCGCCGCGAGTCCCGCGAATCCTCCACCGATCAGCACGACGTGCGGGCGGGCGGAATCCGCGGGGGCGCGGCCGGACACGGTCGACGACGTCACGGCGGCAGAATATCGCCGTCGCGCGATACACTCTCCGGGTTCGGAAGGAGGCGGCATGCGCGGCGCGCGTCTTCTCGTTCTCACCCTGGTCGCCGGGCTCCTGTCCGCGGCGACGCCGGCGGCTCCCGGAGGGAAGGCGATCCCGCTTCCCGAAGGCTCGGGCGGCATCGGCCTCGACGACATGGGATGGGCGCCTTCGCTCTCCCGCATCGTCGTTCCGGCGGGGCGGACGGGCCGCATCGACCTGATCGATCCCGCCGGGGGCCCGATGATCGAGATCGGCGGGTTCCGCGTGTCGGCGGCCGGGGCCGGCCACGGCGAGGGGACCACGTCCGCCTCCGAGGGAGCCGGCCTGCTGTTCGCGACCGACCGGACCGCGGGCGAGGTCGTCGCCGTCGACGAGAAGGAACGGAAGATCGTCTCGCGCGCGAAGCTCGCCGGAGGACCCGACTACGTGCGCTGGGTCGAGGCCACCCACGAGATCTGGGTGACCGAACCCGACGGCGAGAAGATCGAGATCTTCCGGCTCGGCTCCGGCTTCCCGCCCACCATCGAGCACGTCGGTTTCGTTTCCGTTCCCGGCGGTCCGGAGTCGCTCGCGATCGACGGAGCGCGGGGAAGGGCGTACGCGAATCTCTGGAAGGCGGAAACCGTGGCGATCGACCTGAAAGCGCGGAGCGTCGCCGCGCGGTGGAAGAACGGCTGCGGCGGCGCCCGCGGCCTCGCCCTCGATCGCCGGCGCGGGTTCCTCTTCGCCGCGTGCACCGAGGGGCGCGTCGTCTCCCTCGACGTCGAAAACGGAAAGACCCTGTCGTCGGTCGCCGCGCCGAACGGCATCGACATCATCGACTACAACTCCGCGCTCGGCCATCTCTACGTCCCGGGAGCCAAGGACGCGCAGCTCGCGGTCGTTTCGGTCTCGAAGTCGGGAGAGCTCGCGGCTCTCGGGCGTTTCCCGACGGCCCCGCGCGCGCATTGCGTGGCGTCCGAGCCGGGCGGCGGGATCTACGTCTGCGACCCGCCGCACGGCGCCGTCATCGTCCTCCGGGACACGTTCCCGGGAGGAACGCCGTAACGGCGCGCCCCTCTGGCGCGCCGCGTGCAGGCGCGCCCGTTCGAACGCGATGATGCCGCTCCTGTGCGCCCTGCTCCTCGCCGCGGCTTCTCCCGCGCCCCTGACGCTCGACGACGCGATCCGGCTCGCGCACGAGGCCAACGCGAAGCTCCCCCAGGCCGCTCTGGAGCGGGACTCCGCCGAGGAGAAGATCCGGGAGGCGCGGGCGGAACGGTGGATGAAGGTCGCGATCGACGGAGATTTCCTGTACGCCCCGCCGGGCGGATACGACCCGGTCGTGACGAACGCCGGCGAGGCCCGCCTGCAGCTCACGGCGAAGCAACCGCTCCTCGACGGCGGCGCCCGCCGGGCGGCGATCTCGAAGGCGGGCGCGGACCGGGACGCGGCGACCGCCCGCTACCGGGTGGCCGAGAAGGATCTCGACGTCGAGGTGACGAGCCGGTTCGCCGAGCTCGTCGAGGCGGGCGACGAAGCGGAGGCGCGCCGCGGCGGGATCGAAAGGCTGAGTCGATACCGGACGACGCTCGAGAGCCGGAAGGCGTCGGGGCAGGGCGTCGCCGCGGACCTGCTCAAGACCGACGTCCGGCTCGCGTCGGACGAGGCGGACGCCATCGACGCCGACGCGCGCGCGGAGGAAGCGCGAACGGAGCTGAACGTGCTCATGGGCCGCGCTCCGGAGGCGCCGCTGACGGTGGTCGCTCCGCCGATTCCGGCGGCCGCTCCCGCCGCGTCCGGGCCGCCGCCCGCATCGCCCGAAGTCCGCGAGGCCTAGGCGCTCGCGCGCGGCGCCGACGCCGACGTCGTCGCCGCGGAGGCCGAGCGCAAGCCCCATCTCTTCGCGTCGGCGGACGCCGGATGGTGGGGCTCCGACACGACGCGCTGGTCGATCGAGCGCTGGCGTCAGGACGCGGGCTTCTCGCTCGGAATGCAGGTGTCCTGGCTCCTCTGGGATTTCGGGGCCTCGGACGCGCGGATCGCTCGCGCGCGAATCGAGGGACGCCGGGCGCGGCTCGAAATCCTCGCGCGGGAACGCGAAGCCGCGCTCCAGCGGGCGAAGGCCCGGGCGACGGCCGAGGCCCTTCGCCGGCAGATCGACGTGCTCACGCGGGCGGCGCCGGCCGCGCGCGATTCGTGGCTGGAAGCCGAAAGCCGATACCGCGGGGGCGCCGCGTCCGCGCTCGAGGTGATCGACGCGTACGCGGCGGCGATCGACGCCTCGATCAAGCTCGCGCAGGCGGAGTCCCGCCTGCGGATCGCGGAGGCGCTCGAGAAACGATGGGAGACGCCATGACCTTCCGAGCGCGCCTTTCGACGCTCCTCCTGGCGGCGATCCTCGCGTCCGGGTGCGGCGGGAGCGCGACGGACCCGAAGAAGGAGCAGTCCTCCGCCCCCGGGCCGGCGACGCCCGTCCGCGTCGCTCCGGTCGAGAAAGCGACGCTCGCCGAGATCGTCTCCGCTCCCGGCAAGATCACCGCGATGTCGCAGGAGAAGGTCCGCGCCCCGTTTGCCGGCACGCTCGTCGAGTTCACCGTCACGGACGGCGACCGCGTGCGCCGCGGCCAGATCGTGGGGAGCGTGGTCGCGCGGGACAGCGAAGCGGCGCTCGCGGGAGCCCGCGAGATGGAGCGGGAGGCGAAGTCCGACGCCGAGCGGCGTGACGCCGCCCGCGCCGTCGAGCTCGCGCGGCGGAACCTCGTCCGGGCGCCTCTGGCCGTCGCGTCCGACGGGATCGTGGTCTCTCACGCCGCGAGCGCTGGCGACCGGGTTTCCGAGGACGAGGAGATCCTGTCGATCGCCGAGACGAAGTCTCTCGTGGTCCTCGCGGACGTCCCGCAGGCGCAACTCCCGAAGATCCGCGCCGGCGAGGCGGTGCAGATCGAGATCCCCGGGCGTCCGCCGGCCGGCGGGAGAGTGCACGGCATCCTCGCGGAATCCGGCCCTTCGGATCTGACGGCGCCGGTACGCATCGATCTCGACGCCGCGCCGGGAATGGCCGTCGGCCTGTTCGCGACCGCGCGGATCACGGTCGCCGAGCGGCGCGACGTCCCGTCCGTGCCGGACGCCGCCGTCGTCCGGGACGACGTGACCGGAGCGTCGCGCGTCGCCGTCGCGGGAGCCGACGGGAAGGCGCACTGGATCGCCGTGACGCCCGGGATCGCGCAGAACGGCCGTACGGAGATCGCCGCCCCCCCGCTCGATCCCGCGATTCGCGTGATCGTCTCGGGGCAGGCGGGTCTCCCCGAGGGCACTCCGGTGGCGCCGTCGCGATGAGCCTCGCGCGACTGGCGCGGGACCGGGGCGCGGCCGTCTTCCTCGTCGTCGCCGTTCTCGTGGCGGGCGGGGTCTTCGAGGCGTTGCGCTCGCCGGCCTCGATCTTTCCGGCGGTCACGTTCCCGATCGTCAAGGTCATCGCGGACGTCGGCGAGGAGCCCGCTTCGCGGATGATGCCGACGTCGACGCGCCCCCTCGAGGAGGCGGTCCTCCGCGTTCCCGGCGTGCGCCGGGTCCTCTCGGCGACGTCGCGCGGCTCGACCGAGATGAGCGCGGAGTTCTCGTGGGGAACCGACATGCGGCAGGCGCTCCAGCGCGTGCAGGCGGAGGTCGAGCGCATCCGCCCCGACCTGCCTCCGGACGCCAAGGTCGACGTCGAATGGATGAGCACGTCGATCTTTCCGATCCTCGGCTACGCCCTCACGTCCGACACGGAGTCGCAGGCGTCGCTCTGGGAGCTCGCCGAATACACGCTGAAGCCCGCCCTCATCCGGATTCCGGGCGTGGCGCAGGTGCAGATCCAGGGCGGCCGCCGGCGCGAGTTCCAGGTCCGTCTGGATCCGGCGGCCCTCGCGGGAAGGAGGCTCTCGGCGCGCGACGTCGTCGACGCGATCCGGAAGAACAACGACGTCGAATCGGCCGGCCTGCTCGAGTCGAACCACGAGCTGTATCTCTCCCTCGTCGACGGCCGCGCACGGGGCATCGACGAACTCGCCGCGCTGCCGGTTCCGCTCCCCGGCGAAGGCGTGCCGGCGCGGCTTTCGGACCTCGGGACCGTCGCCTCCGGCGACGCCTTCTCGCCGGTCCGGACGACCGCCGACGGCCGGCCCGCCGTTCTCGTCAACATCGTCCAGCAGCCCTCGGCGAACACCGTCGCGATCGCGCGCGGCGTGTCCGACCTCCTCCGCCGGGAGCCGGGATTGATCCCGAGGGGAGTCCGCTGGACCAATTTCTACGATCAGGCCGCGTTCGTCTCGGGGTCGGTCGGCGGCGCCCGGGACGCGATCCTGATCGGCGTCGGACTCGCGGTGCTGGTCCTCTTCTTCTTCCTGCGGGACTGGCGCCTCACCGCGATCGCCGCGGCGACGATCCCGGTCTGCGTCGCGATCGTCCTGCTCGGACTCGCGGCGGCCGGTCAGACGATCAACCTCATGACCCTCGGCGGCATCGCGGCGGCGATCGGCCTCATCGCCGACGACGCGATCGTCGTCGTCGAGGACATCCAGCACGGCGCCCACGCGTCGGGCGGCGAGCTCGCCGAGGACCTCGGGATCTCGCGCTTTCTCCCTCCGCTCCTCGGCTCGAGCCTTTCGACGGTGGTCATCTTCCTGCCGTTCGTCCTCGTCACGGGGGTCACGGGGGCGTTCTTCCGGCCGCTCGCCCTGACGATGGCGATGGCGCTCGGCGTGTCCTTCCTCCTGTCGGCGGTCGCCGTCCCCGCGGCCGTCAAGGCGCTGGGCGCGACGAAAGGGCGGGGCAAGCCTCCCGCGGAGGAGGGCATGCCGCGCCTCCGGCGCCTCGTCTCCGCCTTCGTCCGCCGGCCGGTTCTCGCGCTCGCCGCGTTCGTCGTCCTGATGGCGAGCGCATACGTCCTCTGGCGCGTGATCGGAACCGACTTCCTTCCGGAGATGGACGAGGGTTCGATCATCCTCGACTACTGGACGCCGCCCGGAACGTCGCTCACCGACACCGATCAGATGCTCGACGCGGCCGAGAAGATCATCCGCGCAACGCCCGACGTCGACGCCTACTCGCGGCGCACGGGAACGCAGCTCGGTTTCTTCATCACCGAACCGAACCGGGGCGATTACGTGATCAAGCTGAAGCCGAAGAAGCACCGCCGCGACGTCGACGACGTCATCGACGACCTCCGCGGCAAGATCGCTTCCGCCGAGCCGGCGATCCACACCGATTTCGGGCAGCTCCTGGAAGACAACATCGGGGATCTCACGGGCGGCGTGCCGCAGCCGATCGACGTGAAGATCTTCGGCTCGGACCCGGCTCTCCTCGAGCAGAAGGCGCGCCAGGCGGCGAAGATCATCGGCGGCGTGCACGGCGTCGAGGACGTCTTCGACGGGATCACGATCGCCGGCCCGGCGCTCTCGATCCGTCCCCACGCCGGCGTCCTCGCCCGCAGCGGGATGACGACCGACGACCTGCACGCGGCTGTCGAGCCCGCCCTCACGGGGACCCTCGCCGGCGACCTCCCGATCGGGGAGCGCGTCTATCCGGTCCGCGTCTTCACGCGGCGGAACGGCCCGATCACCGGTATCTCGGTGAAGACCGGCTCCGGAGCGGTCGTGCCGCTGTCCGACCTCGCGTCGATCGAAACCGGGCCTCCGGAAGCGGAGATCGACCGCGAGAACCTGAAGAGCTATTTCGGAGTGACGGCGCGGCTGGCGGGGCGCAGCCTGGGAGACGCCGTCGGGGAGATCCGGAACAAGCTGGGGTCGCAGCTGGCGCTCGGGCCGGGAATGACGCTCGCCTACGGCGGCCAGTACGAGCAGCAGCAGTCGTCCTTCAAGTCGCTCGTCGGGGTCCTCCTCGGGGGACTCCTCCTCGTCGCCGTCGTGCTCCTCTTCGAATTCGGGGACTGGCGAGCGCCGCTCCTGACCGGACTCGTTTCCCTGTCGGTGCTCGCGGGCGTCTTCGCCCTCCTGCTCGCGACGGGAATGACGCTGAACATCTCGAGCTTCGTCGGGGCGATCATGATGGTCGGCATCGTCGGGGAGAAGTCGGTCTTCTTCATCCACGACGCACGCGAGGAGCTGCGGCGGGGGTACGCGAAGGAGGAGGCGTGGGCGCGGGCGGCCGAGCGGCGGTTCCGGGCCGTCGCGATGACGACGCTCGCCACCGTCTTCGCCCTGCTGCCGCTCGCGCTCGCGTGGGGCGCCGGCGCCCAGCTGCAGCAGCCGCTCGCGATCGCGGTGATCGGCGGGTTCATCTTCTCGGGGCTCGTCGTCCTGCTGATCCTGCCCGCCCTCTATTCGTGGCTCGACCCGAAAGGGCGACTGGGGCGGTGATCCGAGCCGCCGGACGGGCCCGCCGGGCCCGCCGGCGGCTCGACGGGCGCCTCCGGTCCGGCCCCGCCGAGCCCGGCTTCCGGGGGCGCCCGACCGCGTGGGCGACGTGCTTCGGGGCTCGGATCTTGCTTCTCCGGGGAGTGGAGGGAGTCGCCATGAGTACGAATATCCGTATCGTCCTGGCTCTGGTCACGGCCGCGGCCGCGTTGCCGCTTCTGGGGTCGCCCCCGCCGCCCTCGCCGCGGAGCGGGGAGCCGGCAAAGACGGCCCGGCCTGCCGGCATACCGACCCGGGCACATCCGCTCGACGTCAATACCGCGTCGGAGGCCGAGCTCGCGGCGCTGCCCGGGGTCGGAACCGAGGGCGCGCGGCGGATCGTCGACGCGCGGCCGTTCGCATCCGTCGCCGAGCTCTCGCGGACCGGACTCTCGAAAGAGACGCTCGAACGGATCGGGCCGCTCGTGAAGGTGACGGGCGCCGGAGGGCCGTCGACTCCGATGGGGGCGGCGGACCGGCCGATGAACCCCGCCCCGCCGCCGAGGGCCGTCGTTCCTCCGCACCGGGGCATGGTGTGGGGAGATCCGGACTCGCGCACGTATCGGCTCTCGAGCGACCCCGCCTCCGGGAGGACGGAACATGGCCGCTGGATGACGGAGAGCGAGGCGATCCAGGCGGGGTACCGAAAGTCCGGGAAGGAGTGACGAAAGGGGCCGCGATCCCGCGGCCCCCGGAGACTCCTTATTTCTTGGCGCCCTTCTTCGCGGCGGGCTTGACCTCGACGCTCGTCGCGGTCATCCGGTACTCGATCGTCACTTTGTCGCCGACCTTCACGTCGGCGGGCATCTTCGTCGAGCCGTCGCGCGCGATCTCCCAGCGATCCTTCCCCTTCTGGACGGTGATCATCGTCGGGCTCACCTCGAGCACGGGACCCGTGACCTGGTAGGTCTTCGCCGTCTCCGCCGAGGCGGCGAGCGGGAAGAGCGAGGCGACCGAGACGGCGGCGGCGAGGAGCAGCTTCGATTTCATGGGTTCTCCTTTCGTCCGCGATTCTACGTCCAGGCGCCCCTTTCCGCGGATTCGTCCGGCCGGGGTACGCTCTCTCCGACGAGGTGCGCCCGCCGGCCGGAACTCCGCAGCCGGCCGGGATATGCTTCTCGGCGCCGCCGACGTGAGACCTCCCACGAGAAACCGCACGCGCCCGAGTCCGGTCGACGCCCGCGGTCTCGCCGAAGCGCTTCGCCGGAGCGTCCGCGGCGACGTCCGCTTCGACGCCGGCTCGCGCGCCCTCTACGCGACCGACGCGTCCAACTACCGCCAGGTGCCGATCGGCGTCGTGGTGCCTCTCGATGCGGAGGACGTCATGGCGGCGCTCGCCGCGGCGCGCGCGTTCGGCGCGCCGGTGCTTTCCCGGGGAGGCGGGACGAGCCTCGCGGGCCAGTGCTGCAACGTCGCGGTGGTCCTCGACTTCTCCCGCCATCTCGACCGCGTGCTCGAGGTCGATCCCCGCCGCCGGCTCGCCCGCGTCCAGCCGGGATGCGTGCTCGACACGCTGCGCGACGCGGCGGCGCCCCACGGGCTGACGTTCGGCCCCGATCCCGCCACCCACGCGTACAACACGCTCGGGGGAATGATCGGAAACGATTCGTGCGGCGTGCACTCGGTGATGGCCGCGTTCGAAGGAGACGGCGGAACGACCGCGGCCAACATCGAGTCGCTCGAGGTCGCGACGTACGGGGGCGAACGCCTGCGCGTGGGGCGGACGACCGACGCGGAGCTCGCGGCGATCGTGGCCGCCGGAGGACCGCGCGGCGCGATCTACGCGGCGCTCCGCGATCTCCGCGACCGCTACGCGGACGAGATCCGCGCCCGTTATCCTCGGATCCCGCGGCGCATCTCGGGTTTCAACCTGCCGCAGCTCCTTCCGGAGAACGGTTTCCACGTCGCGCGGGCGCTCGTGGGATCCGAAGGCACGTGCGTGACGGTGCTCGAGGCGACCGCGAACCTCGTTCCGGCGCCCCCCGCCCGATCCCTCGTCGTGCTCGGCTTCGAGGACGTCTTCGCCGCGGCCGACGCGGTTCCGTCGATCATGGCGCATCGGCCGATCGGCCTCGAGGGAGTCGACGACCGGCTCGTCGCGGACATGGCGGCGATCGGCCTGCACCGCGACGCTCTCGGGCTGCTTCCGCGCGGCCGCGGCTTCCTGCTCGTCGAGTTCGGCGGAGCGACCCGCGCCGAGTCGGACGCGAGGGCCGCGGCGCTCGCCGCGGCGATGGCCGGGGCGACGGCCGGCCACCGGCTCTTCGCGGACGCGGACGACGAACGGCGCCTCTGGCTCGTGCGCGAATCGGGGCTCGGCGCGACCGCGCACGTTCCCGGAAAGTCGCTCACGTGGGAGGGATGGGAGGACTCGGCCGTTCCGCCGGAGAGGCTCGGGGCCTACCTTCGCGACCTGCGGAGGCTCCTCGACGAACACGGCTACCGCGGCGACTTCTACGGCCATTTCGGAGAGGGATGCGTCCACACGCGGATCGACTTCGATCTCGAATCGCCGGCCGGCGTCGACCGGTTCCGGCGATTCCTCGCGGACGCCGCGCGGCTGGTCGTGTCCTTCGGCGGATCGCTCTCGGGTGAGCACGGCGACGGGCAGTCGCGCGCCGAGCTGCTCCCCCTGATGTTCGGCGAGCGGCTCGTGACCGCCTTCCGCGAGTTCAAGGCGATCTGGGACCCCGACGGAAGGATGAACCCGGGAAAGGTCGTCGACGCTCACGGCGCGACCGAGAACCTGCGGCTGGCCGGCGGTCCGCTCGCGGCGCCCTCGCCGACCGCGTTCCGATACCCGGAGGACGGAGGGAGCTTTCCCCGCGCCATGCTGCGATGCGTCGGCGTGGGGGCCTGCCGCCGCACCGAGGGCGGAACGATGTGCCCGAGCTTCATGGTGACCCGGGAGGAGAAGCATTCGACGCGCGGCCGGGCGCGCCTCCTCTTCGAGATGCTGAAGGGGGAGGCGCTCACCGCGGGATGGAGGAGCCGGGAAGTGCGCGAGGCGCTCGACCTCTGCCTTTCCTGCAAGGCGTGCAAGAGCGAGTGTCCCGTCCAGGTCGACATGGCGACGTACAAGGCCGAGTTCCTCTCGCACCATTACGCGCGGCGCCTTCGTCCGCGGGCCGCCTGGTCGATGGGTCTCTTTCCCTGGATCGCGCGGGCGGCGTCGATGGCGCCCGGCGCGGCGAATTTCCTCACGCATGCGCCGCTCCTCTCGGGCGTCGCGAAGTTCGCGGCGGGCATCGCGCCCGAACGGGAGGTGCCGCGCTTCGCGCCGAAAACCTTCGTCTCGGAGTTCCGGCGGGAGGGGGAAGACGCGCGCGGCGTCCCGGTCCTCCTCTTTCCCGACACCTTCACGAATCACCTGGAGCCGCGAATCGCTCACGCGGCGGTGTCGGTCCTTCGGCGCGCCGGGTTCCGCGTCGAGATTCCGCCGCGGCCGCTCTGCTGCGGCCGGCCGCTCTACGATTTCGGCATGCTGGATCTCGCGCGCCGGCAGCTGCGGACGATCCTCTCCGCGCTCGCCCCCGCCCTCGCCGCGGGGACGCCGGTCGTCGTGCTCGAGCCGGGCTGCGCCTCGGTGTTCCGCGACGAGCTGCGGAGCCTGTTTCCCGACGACGGCGCCGCGCGGCGGCTCTCGGAGACGACCTTTCTCCTCTCGGAGTTCCTCGCGCGGGCTCCCGGTTACCGGCCGCCGACGCTCCGGGGGCGCGCTCTCGTGCAGCCGCACTGCCATCATCGCGCGGCGACCGGATTCGCGGAAGAGCGGACCCTGCTCGAGGCGGCCGGGCTCTCGGTCGACGTGCCGGACGCCGGCTGCTGCGGCATGGCCGGAGCGTTCGGGTTCGAGCGCGGCGAGCGTCATCGGGTCTCCGTCGCCGTCGGCGAGCGGGCTCTCCTTCCGATCGTCCGCGCGGCGTCGCCCGACACTCTCGTCCTGGCCGACGGGTTTTCCTGCCGCGAGCAGATCGCGCAGGGGACCGGGCGCCGGCCGAAGCACCTCGCGGAGGTCCTCGGGCCGGGAGAGCCGGCATGAAGCCGCTTTCCCCGGAGGATCTCGACCGGCTCCAGCGCGACGCGTTCGGGTATTTCGCGCGGCACACCCATCCCCAAACGGGGCTCGTCGCCGATTGCACGCGTCCGGGAGCGCCCTCGAGCATCGCGGCGTGCGGACTCGGTCTCTCCGCCTACCCGATCGCGGTCGAGCGCGGCTACGTCTCGCGAGCCGTGGCGGCGGAGCGCGCCGCGCGGATGCTCGCCTTCTTCGCGAACGGGAAACAGGGGGAGGGGGAGGAAGCGATCGGAAACCGAGGGTTCTTCTACCACTTCCTCGACATGGCGAGCGGCCGCCGCGTGTGGGGCTGCGAGGTCTCGACCATCGACAGCTCCTACGTGTTCGCCGGCGCGCTCGCGGCCGCCCGGTATTTCGACGGCTCCGGCCCGGTCGAGCGTTCGGTGCGCGACGGCGCGGACGCGATCTACCGGCGAGCCGACTGGGAGTGGGCGAGAAACGGCGGAGCGACGGTGACGCACGGATGGACGCCGGAGCGGGGATTCATCCCGTACCGGTGGGAAGGGTACAGCGAAGCGCTGGTCCTGTACGCTCTCGCGCTCGGGTCACCCACGCATCCGGTGCCGCCCGAGAGCTACGAGGCGTGGACGAAGACCTACTGGTGGAGGAACGTCTACGGGATCGACTATCTCCACGCGGGGCCTCTCTTCATCCACCAGCTTTCGCACGTCTGGGTCGATTTTCGCGGGATCCAGGACGCGTTCATGCGCGAGAAGGAATGCGACTATTTCGAGAACAGCCGCCGCGCGACGCACGTCCAGCAGCAGTACGCGATCCGGAACCCGCTGAAGTTCCGCGAATACGGGGAACACTGCTGGGGCGTGACGGCCTCGGAGGGACCCGGCCCCGCCGTCTTCGAGATCGACGGAGTGAAGCGGCGTTTCTTCAGCTATCTCGCCCGGGGAGCCCCGGACGGACCCGACGACGGGACCATCGGTCCCTGGGGCGCCGTCGCGTCGCTTCCGTTCGCGCCGGAGATCGTCCTGCCCACGATTCGCCACCTGATGAAGCTCGGCGTCGGTTCGACGAGCCCGTACGGCGTCGAGGCGACGTTCAACCCGACGTTCCCCGATTCGGGGCGCCGAAGCGGCTGGCTCTCTCCCTACAACTTCGGGCTGAACGACGGGCCGATCGTGCTGATGATCGAAAACTACCGGACCGGTCTGCTCTGGAAGCTGATGCGGGAATGCGAACCGATCGTGCGGGGGCTGAAGGCCGCGGGGTTCCGCAACGGTTGGCTTTCTTAGGCGGGCGCGGCGACGTAAAGAGCCGGCCGGGCGCGTGCCGCTCCGTCGGACAGGGCGGGCTAATCCGTGTCCGCGTCGAAGACCTCGACGCCGATCTTCCGGGTCGGGTGGGCGGCGGCCTTCGCCGTCGCCGAAGACCAGTAATCCCGCTCGCGTCGGGCCTGGGCGACCGCCAGGTCCCACGCGGCCTTCGGAGTCTTGCCGGACGCCTCGCGGGCGTGCTTCTCGGAATCGTCGAGATGTCGCCTCCAGGCGTTGTAGGCGGCCTGGTGGACGGCGCTCCAGCGCGCGGTTCGCTTGAGCTCCTCGCGAAACTCATCCAGGGCCTTCCGGGTCCGGTGCGTCAGTTCTGTCAATGCTTTAGTTCGGGGCGACCCAGCCATGACCGGATTGTAAGCCAATCGGGTAGTAGCGAAACTATGGCTATAGGTAGTGGTGGTACCATTGTTGCATTGTGAGCCTGCCCGAAGGGGAGGAACCAATGCAGACGAATTCGGGCGCCTACCGGACCCTGGCGATCGGGTTGCTCGCCGCGATTCTGGCGACGACCGCCGCTTTCGCGGGATCGCCATCCTCGGGCACGCTTTCTCCGACCGTCACGACGCTGACCTATACCGGGGGACCATTCGACTACGACAACGACTCGGCCCCGATCGGGGGCGTCACGCCGACGTGTGCCGACCCGGCACTTCCTTGCGATTCTTATGCGCTGAAGGTGTCGATTCCGGCGACCGACGGAACGTCCTACGTCGTGACCGTCTCGATCGGCTGGGCCGACGCCTCGTCCGACTTCGACATGACGGTTCTCGACGCGAACGGAAACGAAGTGGCGCAATCGGCCTCTGCCGCGGACCCGGAGGTCGTGAGCTTCTCCGCGATTCCGCGGGTCGATACGGACTACACCGTCCTCGTCGTCCCCTACGCGGTCAACCACGGCGCCGGCGGCGACACGTTCACGGGAACGATCACGCTCACCGTCAATTCGACGCCTCCGCCGCTTCCCTCCCCGCCGCCGGTTCCGGGCGTTCCCCGGTATCAGACCTACACGCCCGCCTCCGGGAGCGGCCTCGGTCTGAGCGCCGGCGAGCCGTCGATCGGCGCCGACTGGAAGACCGGGAAGTTCATGTTCCAGTCCGACGTGCAGACTCTGCGCGTGGGGTTCGATCGCTCCTGTCCCTCCTTTGCGAAATCGCTCTGGGAGAACAAGTCCTCTCCGACGTCGCAGGAGGATTCCGATCCGATCCTCTTCACCGATCCCCGGACCGGCCGCACCTGGGAGGGAATGCTGCTCCTCCTGACCGGTCGAAACGAGGGCGCGTTCTCCGACGACGACGGAGATCTCTGGATTCCGAGCCAGGGGAGCGCGATCGACTCCGGGATCGATCACGAGACGATCGGCGGGGGGCCCTTCGCCCCGCCCCTAACCCGGGACCCGAACGGCGCCGCCTATCCGGATGCCGTGTATTACTGCTCCCAGGACCTCGAAACCGCGATGTGCGCGGTCTCGGCCGACGGCGGCGCGACGTTCGGGCCGGCCGTTCCGATCTACACCTTCGAGGACTGCATCGGGATCCACGGGCACGTGAAGGTCGCTCCGGACGGAACGGTCTACGTGCCCAACCGCAGCTGCAACGCCCCTCAGGCGGCCGTCTATTCGACCGACAACGGCGCGACGTGGACGGTCTCTCCCGTGCCCGACAGCACCAGCGGCGATTCCGATCCTTCGATCGGGATCGGCGCG
Source organism: Thermoanaerobaculia bacterium (assembly GCA_035717485.1). NCBI lineage: Bacteria > Pseudomonadati > Acidobacteriota > Thermoanaerobaculia > Thermoanaerobaculia bacterium. The sequence continues at coordinate 57,687 of DASTIQ010000283.1, forward strand.
AACGGAACGATCTACTTCGCCTACCAGGCCGGCAACGGCCACTCGATGATCGCCGTCGGACATCGCACCGCTTCCGGCATCACGTGGTCGCCGAGCCAGGACGTGGGAGCCTCCTTCGCGATCCGGAACACCGCCTTCCCGGCCGTCATCGCCGGCGACGACGATCGCGCCGCCGATGCCTTTCTCGGGACCCCCGCCGCCGGAGACTTCCAGAGCCAGAGCTTCCGCGGCATCTGGCACCTCTACGTCGCGCACACTTACGACGGCGGACAGACGTGGACGACCGTCGACGCGACCCCCGACGATCCCGTCCAGCGGGGCTGCATCTGGCTCGGGGGCGGCGCGGTGACCTGCCGCAACCTCCTCGACTTCAACGACGCGACGGTCGATCGGGAAGGACGCGTCGCCGTCGCCTATGCCGACGGCTGCACGGGGCCTTGCGTCGACGCGCCGTTCTCCGCGACGGGGAATGCCTTCACGGCGCTCGCGTCGATCGCGATCCAGTCGGGCGGCAGGCGCCTGTTCCACCAGTTCGATCCCGCCGAGCCCGTCGCTCCCGGGAATCCGGCCGTGACCGCGACGCGGGACGCTTCCGGCGTTCACGTCGAATGGACCGAGCCCGACAGCGGCGGATCGCCGATCACCGGGTACAAGCTGTATCGCCGGGCCGACGGCCAGTCGCAGCCGACGCTCCTCGCGACGACGACGGCGCAGAGATATCTCGATCGGGCCGCGACGCCCGGCGTGAACTACTTCTACAGCGTCGCGACCGACAACTCGGTCGGAGAGAGCTCCTCCTGCGGTCTCGCCGCCAGCGAGGTCGGCGTGACCGACGTCGTCGGCTCGCCGTGCGCGCTTCCGGGCGTCCGCGTCGTCGCGGATGCGAGCGGCGACCAGACGGGCGCGCCGGCGAACGCCGACGTCGACATCCAGTCGGTCTCGGTCGCCGAGCCGTACGATTCCTCGGGCGCGGAGAACCTCGTCTTCACGATGAAGGTCGCCGATCTCTCGACGCTCGTTCCGGGCCGGGCCTGGCGGATCGTCTGGAACTATCCCGCTCCGCCGCCGATCCCGAACTTCCCCTTCGACGGGATCTACTACGTCGGCATGAACACGGACGACACGGGCGCCGTGAGCTTCGAGTACGGCACGGTGAGCCTCGGGACGATCGGACTCGTTCTCGCCAACCCGGTTCCGAACCCGATCGGACCGGTCGACGGGAAGTACTTCGCCGACGGCACGATCCGGATCACCGTTCCGCGAATGCAGGTCGGGGATCCGAATCCGGGCGACCTGCTCGGCGGGCTCTACGGACGGGTCTTCCCGTACGACAGCGCTCAGAAGAACTTCCGTTCGACGACGGCGCTCGATTCCACCCCCCTCGGGACGTATGCCGTCGTCGGCAACGGCGCGTGCGCTCCGAAGGTCACGACCACCTGCCTGGAGGACGACGACGCGCGGATCGCGTATTCGAACGGATGGCACCTCGAGCAGGCCTCGGGCGCGTCGGCCGGGCACTACCGGCTCCACCTCGGCAGCAACCCGAACGACGGCGTGAGCCTGACGTTCCAGGTTCCGTCCGGGCAGACGGGAACACTGGCCTACTCCTACGCAACGAGCACGAAAGGAGGCTCGGCGCTCGTGTACGTGGACGGCATCGCGAAGGGAACGGTGAGCTTCGCCGGACCGCAGGGCGACGTGCGGAGCCCGCAGTTCGGCGCGTCGCTCACCTTCGACGGACTCGCCGCCGGGACGCACACGTTCGAGCTCCGCTCGATCAACGGGGCCGCGTACGTCGACGGTTTCTGTCTCGCCTCCGCTTCTTCGTCGGCGCAGCCGGCGGCCGGTCCGGGATCGACGACGAATGCGACCGGAACGATCTCGGCGGCCCAGCAGCTGATCAGCACGGTATCTCTTCCGGCGAAGACGACGGCGGTCGCTCTGGCGGCCGACGCGTCCGCTCCGATCCAGCTCGTCCTCATGAGCTCGACCGGGACCGTGCTCGCGACGGCGTCGAACACCTCGGGTCCCGCCGTGATCGAGGCTCCCGCCTCGGCGGGGACGTATCTCGTCAAGACCGTGAACGTCAGCGCCGGCCCGGTCACCGTCTGGACCGCGACGACCCCGTACGTGTCCCGGTAGTCGCTGGATTTTCGATTCGCGGGCGCCGCCGGCGTGCGGCGCCCGCCTTTCCCGCCGCCCGGTGCGCCGCGCGGCGGCTTCGAGGGAGGGGGACCATGCAGCTGTCCGTCTTCGCGGTCGTGCTCGCCGCGGCCGCGCCGCCGACTGCTCCCGGGGCGTGCTCCCTCGTCGATCGGGACGTGGTCGCCGCCGCGCAGGGAACGAGAGTCGTCTCGACCAAGGAGAGCCGCGCGAAGGGCCCCCGGGTGGATCGGCGCGCCTGCTATTACCAGGCCGATCCGCTGGCCCGCTCCGTGAGCCTCGAGTGGACGTCCGACTCCGCGCCGGGCGGCGCCCGGGCGCGGTGGCAGGAGACGTTCCACGGCGAAGGAGGTCGCGAGAGAGGAAAAGAGCGGGGGGAAGAGGAGCGCCCGAAGACGCCCCCGGCGCCCGTTCCGGGAGTCGGAGACGAGGCGTTCTGGGTCGGCAATCCCGCGAGCGGGGCGCTCTATGCGCTCGCCGGGAGCTCGTTCGTCCGCGTGAGCGTCGGCGGCCCGGGCACGCCCGACGAGAAGCGCGAACGCGCGCGGAAGATCGCGCTCCGCGCGGTCGCGGCGATCCCGGACGCCGAGCGGGGCACGAAGGAGCCCTCCCGGCCCGATCATGCGTCTCCGCACGATTTGAGGTAGCGTCGCGGCGCGATGAACGCGCCCGTTCCGAAAACCGCGGTGCCCGGAGCGCCGCGCGCCGCCGCGTTCGTCGCCGCCGCGGCCGCGCTCGTCTTCTGCCTGACGCCCTGGGCCTCTCCTCCGCTGGCCCTGGCGCTCGGCGGCGTGCTCGCGTTGACGCTCGAGAACCCCCTCCCGGCGGCGTCGCGCACGGCGGCTCGATCCCTCCTGCAGATCTCGGTCGTTCTCCTCGGTTTCAGCATGGACCTGCCGACGGTCCTGCGCGCGGGCGCGAGCGGGATGATTTTCGCGGCGGCGACGATCGCCGCGACGATGGGACTCGGCCTTCTCGTGCGTCGCCTGCTCGCGGTCGATCGCACGACGTCCCTCCTCGTCTCGGCGGGAACCGCCATCTGCGGCGGCTCGGCGATCGCGGCGGTCGGGTCGGTGATCGGCGCGGCCGAGAGCGAGATGAGCGTCGCGATCGGGACGGTCTTCCTCCTGAACGGCGCGGCGCTCTACCTCTTTCCGCCGCTCGGACATCTCCTGCACCTCACGCAACAGCAGTTCGGAACGTGGGCGGGGGTGGCGATCCACGACATCTCTTCGGTCGTCGGCGCGAGCTCCGTGTACGGCCTCGCGGCGCTCCAGCGCGCGACCGCGGTCAAGCTCTCGCGCGCGCTGTGGATCGTGCCGCTGACGATGGCGGCCGCGGCATTCCACCGGCGGCGCGACCCGGGCGCCCGACGGGCGCGAGTTCCGATACCGTGGTTCATCGGCCTCTTCGTCGCGGCGTCGCTCGTGCGGAGCTTCTCCGCGCCGATTGCCGCCGCGAGCCCGAAGATCGCCTCGGTCGCGCGGATCGGAATGACGGTGACCCTCTTCCTGATCGGTGCCGGGCTGTCGAGGCGCGCCCTTCGGGCGGTGGGGTGGCGGACGCTCGTGCAGGGGATCCTTCTCTGGATCGCGATCGCGGCCGGCTCGCTCCTCGTCGTGATGCGGAGCGTCTGAAGGCGACCCGCGCCTACGAAGAGATCTTCGAAAGTCGCTGCAGGAACCGCTCCGGCGGTTCGAAACCGACGAGACGCGTCCCCGGGATTTCCCGCCCCTGCGCGTCCAGGAAGATGACCGTCGGCATCCCCTGGACGTTGAACTTGGTCGACAGCGCGATCGCTTCGGGCGAGTCCTGCCGCGTCATGTCGGCCTTGAAGAGGGCCGTTCCCGCGAGCGCCCGCCGCACCCGGGGGTCGGCGAAGGTCTCGTCCTCGAGCTCGTGGCACGGCGCGCACCAATCGGCGGAGAAGTCGATCATCGCCGGACGCGTCGCCTGAGCGATCCGCGAAGCATCGTAGGGGACGAACGGAAGGGGCTGACCCCCCTGAGGGCGCGCGAAGAACGCGGCCGCGCCGAGGAAGACGATCGCCGCGCTGCCCACGGCCGCCCTTGCCATGGGCGGGGCCTTGGAGCGAAGCGCGGAGAACAGGAGATAGAGGGCTCCCAGGCCGAGCACGGCGGGAACGGCCCACCGGCGCGCCGCGTCCGGGAGGAGGAATCTTCCGAAATACGCGGCCATGGCGAGCAGCACGAATCCGAAGACCTTCTTGATCTCGACCATCCAGGCGCCGGCGCGAGGAAGCTTCGTGAGGGCGCCGGAGAAAGACGCGAGGAAGAGGTAGGGGAGGCCGAGCCCCACCGAGAGGACGAAGAACATGACGAAACCGAGAACCGGATCGCGCCGGGCCGCGACGAACGTGAGGAGGCCGAGAACGAACGGGCCGAGGCAGGGCGCGGCGACGACTCCGACGAGGAGGCCCATCCCGAATGCGCCGCCGAAACCCTTCTTCGCGCCGGCGCGGTCCATCACGAAGCGCGGCGGATTGATGTCGTAGAGCCCGAACATCGAGAGCGACAGGCCGACGAAGACCAGTGCGATGCCGCCGAGCACCCAGGGGGACTGGAGCGCGGAGCCGAAGAGCTTCCCGGACAAGGCGGCGACGACGCCGAGCGTCGAGTACGTGAGGGCCATTCCGAGCACGTAGGTCGCGGCGAGGCCCACGGGCTTCCCGGTCTTTCCCCGCGATTGCCCCCCGAAGAAGCCGATCGTGATCGGGATGATCGGGTAGACGCAGGGCGTGAGATTCAGGGCGAGGCCGCCCAGGAACAGGACGAGGAATCCGACGAGCCAGCCGCGTCGGGAAAGCACCGCCCCGAAGTCTCCGGCCGCGGCCGTGCCGGACCCGGCGCCGGGACCGGCGTCGGTGGCCGCGGCGGCGGCGCCGGAGCCTCCCGAGACCGCGACCTCGGCGTGGAACGGGACGCTCGCGGGAGCGAGGCACTGCTGGTCGTTGCACGGCTGGAAGGCGAGAGAGCCCTGGATGGAGTGCGCTCCGGCCGCGACGGACCGCGGCGCGGTCCCGCTCGCGGTGATCGAGAACTTTCCCGCGTAGACCGCGAGCGGCTTCTCCGAGAACGAGAACTTGACCGTCTGCGCCGCGGGGTAGATGAAATCCGAGAACGTCAGGCCGGCGGCGTCCGTGACCTTCGCTTCCGTCGGAATCAGGTAGTCCTCCGACGGCTTGTGGGCGTTGACGTGCCATCCCGGCGCGAGCTCCGCGTCGATCTTCAGCGTGATGGCGCCGCCGGGAGCGACGGCGGAGGGAGACGCCGACGCCGTCACCTTCAGGAGCGACGCCGACCGCTGCCCCCACCCGGAGGCCGGGACGAGCAGGAGAAGCGCCGCGAGGACCTTCTTCGTCATCGCGGCGCCGGCCCCTCGGCGGGGATCGAGGTCAGCAGCTGTCGCGCGTTGTCGGCGAGCTTGCTCTCGGGATGTTCGCGAAGGAATGCGGAGATCGTCCTCCGCGCTTCCTCGCGGTGCCCCTCGGCGAGCTCGACCGCGCCGCGCGAGAGCTCGGCCTCCTCCCGCGCCGCCGGATTCCGGGAAGTCTTGAGGACCTCGTCGAGCGTCGCCCGCGCCTCGTCGAACCGTTTCATGCGGTACTGCGCCGTCGCCAGCGAGGTCAGCGCGATGTCGCGGGTCGCCGGATCCGCGGTCTTCGACCGGCCCGCCCGCTCGAGCCGCGGCGCCGCTTCCTCCGGGGCCATGCGGCGGAGCAGCTCCATGCCCAGGGCGAGCTCTTCCTTCGGATCATCGCGGAACTCCGGCTCGTGGATCATCTTCACGTGAAGCTTGTCCCATTCCGCCATCGAGCTGCGGACGTGACGGTAGAACTCGGTGGCGTTGTCGAACCCGTTGACGCGGAAGATGAGCACGCCCCCCGGAGAGAGGATCAGGACCGCGGGCGATTCGTTGATTCCGTAGCGCTCGGCGAGCGGCGCGGCTTCCGCGCTCCCGGGAGCGAGCCGCACGGGGACCATCCGGAGGAGCATCATCTCGAAATTCACCGCCGGGTAGAGGAGGCCCTGCATCCGGGCGCAGTTCCCGCACTTCTCCTCGGAGAATTCAACGTACACGACCCGCCCTTCCCGATCGGCCTTCTCCCGCGCCTTCGCGAAGGTGTCTTCCCACTCCGCTTTTCCGGGACCGGAGGGAAGCCGTTCGGAGGTGGCCGGCGGGACCGGAGCGGACGACGGCGGAGCCTCGGTCGCGGCGGCCAGGCCCGCGGCGGCGAGGAGCAGGATGGCGGCGACGGTCGTCGATCGGATCACGAAGTCCTCCGTGGCCCGGAGAACGCGGCGGCAATGGGCGGAATTCCCCATTCGCGAAGCATAGCGAAATCGCGACGGCTTCATTGACGCCGCAGGACCCCTCCTGCTATTTTCGCGTGCTCCGACCTGCCCAGGTAGCTCAGTCGGTAGAGCGAGGGACTGAAAATCCCTGCGTCGGCGGTTCAATTCCGTCCCTGGGCACCATCCGCTAACCCAAGAGGAACGCGTCGGCTCGCGGCTCAGACCTCACCCGAGGTGATCAAATCGGCGTTTGCCACGAGTTCCCTCCTGAACACTCGAGAAGCCCGCCGAGCTCTCCTCTTCGGTCAAAGGAGCGTCAAACGCGAGGACGAGAGCATAGGGGGAGAGTGGCCTCGTGTTTTAGTTTGGCGTGCGGCGGCGCAGCTCGCTCGGCTTCGGTTGGAGCCGGTCCGAGCGGGAGCCTCGCGGTCCTCACCTACCTTCCCGCCACAACTCGGGCTTTCGAGAACAACGTCGTCCGGTGGGCAAGATGTCCTTCTCGCTGAATTCCCGACGGCGAAGAAAGTCAACGATCCTGCCTCGTAAGGTCAGCCCCGAGAGATTTGACGGTCGCCTCGGCCCGCTTCGTGCCCGCGCGGACTGCTTCTGCCTGCAAGGCTTCCCCGTAATTCTTAGCGGTCTTCCGGAGGCGTTCCCTTCCCCCGCGATCGATGCGGCCGAGAAGCCGAAGAAGCCCGTCGAGGATCGTCAGCGGGTGGGGCGGACAACCGGGGATGTAGAGATCGACCTGAATGTCCGCCGGGACCCCGCCGTGTGAGGCCGCCGCGCCGGCGAACGGGCCGCCACTGATCGCGCAGGCCCCAACCGCAATCACGATCTTCGGCTCAGGAACCGCCGCGTAAGTCTCTCGAAGTGCGTACTCCATGTTGGTCGTCACGGGACCCGTGACGACGATGCCGTCGGCATGGCGCGGCGAGGCTACGAATTGGATTCCGAAACGGCTGAGGTCGAAGACCACGTTGCTCATCGCCGTCAGCTCCGCCGCGCAGCCGCTGCAATCTCCAGCCGAAACATGGCGAAGCTTCAAGGAACGGCCGAAGAGTCTTCGCATCTCCTCTTCAAGCGCGGTGGCGAGTCGTGCTTGCCTCCCGGAGACGACGAGGTCAGCACGGGAACGTGCGGCGAGGCGGTGGTCCGGCGTGTAGACGATCGCGCCCTCCGGGCACGCCTCCTGGCATACCGTGCAGAACAGGCAGGCCCCGAGGTCGATGCGAAGCGGATCTGTCGCGATCGCCAGAGTCGGACACGCGTCCGCGCAGGCGCGGCAAGCTTCCCGGCACCTCGATTCGTCTAGGACCGGGCGACCGCGAAAGCGCGCGGGCAGCTGCCCCGACTCGTTGGGGAATCTCGTCGTCCGGTGCCCCTGCCGCACGCGCGCTTTCAGCAGGTCAAGCATCTTTGCCTCGTCATAGATCGTGGCCTGCGTAGGAGAGATTGAAGCTCTTGTTGCAGAGAGGGAAGTCCGAGATCTGATTGCCGCGCAGGGCCATCGTCAGCCCGAACCAATTATGAAAAGAGGGATCGACGATCTTGTAGCCGGCAAGCTGGCCATCTGCGGAGGTGACGGCCACGTGCACGATTTCGCCTCGCCAGCCCTCGACCATCGACACGGCGAGGCTCTCGGGCGCCAGGGAGCTCGGGGAACCGCCCGGACCCCCGCTGACATCCAGCCCGGGGATGTCCACGGACAGGGACTCCCGGGGAAGCTCGTTGATCTGCTCACGCAGGAACGTATTCGAACGCTGCGTCTCGAGCCAGCGAACGAGAGCACGCGCCATCACGTCCCCCGACTCGACGAGCGCCACCGGGATGTGAGCGAAACGGAAGATGCCGAACGGGTGGTCGCGCCGTACGTCTCGGTCGCAGCCGCTGGCGCGAGCGACCGGTCCGACCAGACCGAGCGCTTCCGCCACCTCGCGCGTCACGACTCCGGTGTGCTCGAACCGCGATCCCACGGTCGGCGAGTTGAACGTCACTTGTGCCGTGTCCCGAAGATCACGCTCCGCCTTAGCCAGGCGAGCGAGGAAACCCTCGCGCTGCTCCGCTGACAGCCCAAAGCGAATACCGCCCAGATTGACGAGTCCCCGCCCGAAGCGGTTGCCGGAGAGCTCCATCAGCAAGTTCAGGAACTCGCCTCGAAGCCGTCCAAACCAGGAAGCGCCGGCCAGATAACCAATGTCGTTGCAGAGCGCTCCCAGGTCGCCGACGTGGTTGGCAAGCCGCTCCAGCTCCAGCGCGATCCCCCGCACGGCTTGCGCGTAGAGCGGGAGCTCGACGCCTGCCAGCGCCTCGATAGCCGCGCAGTAAGCGAGCGCGTGGCCCACGGCCGTGTCTCCCGCGATCGACTCCGCGACCGCCAGGCGCCGGGCCGGCGACGACTTGAGAAGCAGGGCTTCCGCGCCCCGATGCTGGTAGCCGAGCTGAATCTCCAGGTGATGAACGGTCTCCCCGGAGCACTGGAAGCGGAAGTGCCCGGGCTCGATGATGCCCGCATGGACGGGACCGACGGCGACCTCGTGAATACCTGAGCCTTCGAGGCGGAAAAATGGATGTGCTGGCGAGCTCACGCCGTCGTTGCCCGGCCCCGCCTCGAGATCGGCATGTCGGCGCAGGGCTTTCAACCAGGGATGGCCGTCGGGGCAGATGCCGTGGTCTTCGAACAGTTCACGCTCGAACGCCTGTGCCTGGGGAAGTCTCGTCGAGAGCGCCGGATAGCTCCGGCTGCCGGAGGCACAGGTCCGAAGCAGACCGACGCGTCCGTCGGCGTCGTCGGCGAGCACGGCAAGGATTTCCGGTTTTTCATCCGGATCCTGGCGCTCTCCCGGCAGCGTGCACAGCGCGGCGAGTCGGCCGCCCTGGGAGCAGATATCGACGCAAAGCTTCCGAAAATCCGCGACAGGAACATCCGGGACGTTCGCTCGGGCAACCGCGAAGCCGTTCCGGGTCCAAAGCGGCGAAGCAAAACGAGGAGTCATTGGTCAGCTTCCCCCGAGCATGCTGGCGGCCCGGTGCAGCGCATCGGCGAGGATCGGCGGCAGGTAAATCCCGACCGCGAGCGCTCCAATCGTGAGGGCCAACGGCGCAAGGACCGAAAGCTTTGGCTCCCGGACACGAGTCGCGCCTTCGGCAGGTGTCCCCTGGAGCATGGGGAGAAGAACTCCGGCCATGCCCAGGAACGCCACCGTCAAGAGCGAAACGAAAAGAACACCAACCCACGCATGAAGCCCCCTCAGTGCGGCCTGGAAGATCAAGAACTCGCTCCAGAATGGTCCGAAAGGCGGCACCCCGCCGATGGCGAGGAAGAGCGCCATCATGAGGACGCCCGTGACGGGAATCCTTGCGAGTACTCCGTGCGCTTCGCGCGCCGAGGTCGTGCCGAAGGAGCGGAGGACGTTGCCGGACAGAAGGAAGAGTCCCGCCTTGCAGAGCGAATGATTCACAGAGTGGAAAATCGCGCCGTAGGTCGCGGCGCCTCCGAGCCCCACGCCGGCGGCCATTATTCCCATGTTCTCGATGCTCGAGTACGCGAAGAGGCGCTTGTAGTCTCGCTGACCCACCATGAACGCGCTCGCGACACCGATCGACACGAATCCGAGGACGATGAGCAGCGTTCGGGCGAACGCGGAATCTCCGGAAGCCAGGCAGACCTGGAAGAAGCGCAGGATCGCCAGAAAGGCGCAGTTGAGGAGGGCCCCCGAGAACAGGGCCGACACGGGCGATGGGGCCTGGCTGTGCGTGTCCGGAAGCCACGTGTGGAGAGGGGCCAGGCCCATCTTCGTTCCATAGCCCACCAGAGCGAGGACGAAGGCCGTCTTGAGCCACGGCCGTGCCATCGAAGGCGCCGCGCTCCTGAGCGCGTCGAGAGTCAGGCCGGCGCTCAAACCAGATACACCGGACGCCGCGACTCCGAGGCAAAAACTTCCGAGCAACGCCAAAGCGATTCCTACCGAGCACAAGAGCAAATATTTCCAGGCCGCCTCGAGCGCTCCCCGCCGGCGATAGAAGTACACCAGCGGAGCGCTCGCGAGCGTCGTTCCCTCGACAGCCGCCCACATCAGCGCCAGGTTTTGCGTGACCGACACCAAAGTCATCGCTGCGAGAAACCCGAGCAGGCAAGGCACGAAGCGATGCGGCGCAGATTGCTTGTCGTGAGTGCCCTGGAGGATGTAGGGCACTGTGTAGATCGCGACCAGCAGGAAGAGGACGCTGGTGATGGACAGAAAGATGAGCCCTGTCACGTCGAGCTGCAAGAGCGCCCCGAAGCTGATCGACGGAGCTCCGCCCCAAAGGAAGGCGGTGGCCGCGACATGCAGCAACGCCGCGGAAAGAAGGATGCCGAGACCCACGCGGAGATTTCTGACCGCGAGCGCCGCGAGCCCCAGGGTGGCCGGCGCGAGAACGAGGAAGGGCAGAACCCATGCCATTGTCGTCAGTCCTTCAGCGTCGAGAGCAGCTCGGTGTCGATGTGCTCGAATTCGCGGCTGATGTGATTGATCGCGATTCCCATCACGAAGACGCCGACGAGGAGATCCAGAAGGATGCTCAGCTCGACCGCAAGCGGGATCTCCTCGGCCAATATCTGACCAAAAATGAAGATGCCGTTTTCGAGCATCAGGTAGCCCACGACCTGCGTGATTGCCTTTCGCCGAACGATCAAGACAAGAAATCCGATGAGAAGCGTCGCGAAAGCCATCGGGACGAGAAGCGGCGTCGGCGCGGGCTTCGGCAGGACGAGGACCGTTCCCAGCCAGAACGAGAATCCCACCAGCGCCGCCGCGATCAGAACGGAGAGGTGCAGGCTGATGAAGGGCTCGGCCTCGCGGCGCACGTTGGCCTCGCGAATCGCGCGGTAGAGCAGAAGCGGGATGACGACGGCCTTGACGGCAAGGGCTCCCAGGCTCATGAGCGCGACCGGGACCACGTGGCGATCGAGCACCCGCCCCCAAAGCGCGAGCGGCAAGAGCGAGAGAGCCACGCCCTGCAGCGCCGACGCCCGCACGCAGCTCGTCAGCCGGCCGGTCGCGACGATCGAGAGGCTCAGCGCCACCACGATCAGGAGCAGGAAGTCGGCGGAGCCAGTCATGGCGCTCCCCGGTAGAAGAGGGCGCCGAGGCCGACGGCCGCTAGCACCGTCGCCCCCACCAGAAACTGCGGCACGCGGGAAAGCCGGAGCCGCGCCATCATCGACTCGACGACGCCGATGAGCCCCGCGAGCCCGATCTCGCCGCCGCAGAGCAGGGCGACGCCGCGCCATCCGCCGTCGGCTGGAATCGGCAGAAGGACGTGGGTGAGAAGCGCTCCAATCACGAAGAGCTTGATGGCGCTCCCGTAAAGGATGAACCCGAGGTCTGGGCCGCCGTGATCGAGCACCATGACCTCGTGGATCATCGTCAGCTCGAGATGCGTGTTGGGATCGTCCACCGGGATGCGTGAATTTTCCGCGAGAAGAACGGCAAAGAGCGAAAGTGCCGCAGCCAGGAAGGTTGGATGTTCGAACCCCCACGTCGTCCACGGAAGTCGTCCGAAGGCGTCCGAGAACGTCGCGCTCCGGGCTGGAACGCAGAGGATTGCCAGGGAAAGAAAGAGCGCCGGCTCTGCCAGCGCGGAGAATGCGGCCTCGCGGCTTGCCCCCATGCCCTCGAAGCTCGACCCTGTGTCCAATGCGGCGACCATGGTGAAGAAGCGCCCGAGCGCCAGCAAATAGGCAAAAGCGACGACGTCGCCGGGAAAGCCGAGGGGCGACGCGTTCGCCGCCAGAGGAAGGACGAGGCCGGCGCACAATACGGCCGCGAGCGAGACAATCGGGCCGGCGCGAAAGAGCCAGGTCGTGGTCCGGCTGTAAACGGCTCCTTTTCGAAGCAGCTTCCAGACGTCGCGATACGGCTGGAGGAGCGGTGGTCCGACTCTGCCAGCGAACCAGGCCTTGGTCTTGTTGATCACGCTCAACAGGAGCGGCGGCATGACGAGAAGGAGTCCGACGTGTAGGCCGAGGTTTGACATCACGTCAACGTCCCACTCCCGTGAGCTGCCAGACCAAGAGCACGACGAGAGTCACCGCGATGTAGACGAGGTACAGCTGAAGCCGGCCCTGCTGGATCGGACGGAGCCGCGACAGAGCCCGGACCACGAGCCTGGTCGCCGGCAACAGGACGCGTTCGCCGGCAACGTCACCCAGGTGCTCCTCGTAGTGGGCTTTCTCGGGGAAGTACCCGTCGGGGCCCTGCTCGTCGACGCGCGTATGGATCATGGGCCCGAAAAGCGGAAGGATCGGTTGCGCAAAGGAGGCTGCCGTGTACTGCATCCGAGTGGTCGGCGCCGCATAACCGCACCCCCAGGTCGCGGCCTGAGAGAATTCCCGCCCGCGGAGGAGAGCGAGGCGGAGAAGGCCGAGCAACACGACGAGAGCCAGGAGCACGGCGCCCACTCGAGTGATTGCGGAGAGCGAGCCCGCGTTCGGAATCGCGCCTGACATCCTCCCCAGAAACATCGCCGCAGGCGCCACGATCCGTATGGCGCCGGCGGGCCAAAGACCAATCGCGATGCACAAAAGCGCACCCAGGAGCATCGGCGCTCGCATTACCCAACCCGCCTCGTGTGCATCCAGGGCCGCCCCCGTGCGCGGTTCACCCAGGAAGACGACGCCAAACGCCTTTACGAAGCACGCGGCGGCGAGACCACCGATGAGCGCCAGAGCCGGGACCGAAGCGAGAGCCCAAACGGCCCAACCGGTCGGAAGGGTCGACCCTCCCCGGAATGCCCCGACGTAGATCATCCACTCACTGACAAAACCGTTGAGCGGCGGCAGACCACAGATGGCGACGGAACCGATGAGAAACATCGTCGCCGTCGTCGGCATGCGGCGGTAAAGGCCGCCCAAGCATTCAATGTCGCGCGTGCCGGTGCCATGAAGGACGCTGCCGGCCCCCTGGAAGAGGAGCCCCTTGAAGAGCCCGTGGTTCAGAACATGGAGAAGACCTCCCGCGTAACCGAGGAAGGCAACGGGAGCGTTCCCCTGACTCTGGCCCAGGAGGCCGACGCCGATACCCAGCAAGATGATGCCGATGTTCTCGACGCTGTGGTAGGCCAGCAGGCGCTTGAGGTCGTGTTGCGCGAGGGCATACACCACACCAGCGACTCCCGAAACGGCTCCAATGGCGATAAGAACTGCACCCCACCACACGGGCGGCGGCCCCAGGAAGGCCAGAGTCCGCAGCAGCCCATAGATCCCCATTTTGATCATCACCCCCGACATGAGAGCGGAGACATGGCTCGGCGCGGCTGGATGCGCTTCGGGGAGCCAGATGTGGACGGGCCAGAAACCGGCCTTGGTTCCGAACCCCACCAGCGCCAGCAGGAAACAGACTGTCGTGATGCCCGTTGTTCGCCCGCTCACGGTTCCGAGAATGTCGAAGTCGTAGCTCCCGGACCCGCGGCCGAGGAGCGCGAACAGTACGAAGAGAAGAATCACGCCGAGCTGGGAAGCGATCAAATACGTCATCGCGGCGCGGCGAGTCTCTTCCCGCTCGCTCTCGAAGGTGACGAGGAAAAAGGACGTCAGCGACATGACTTCCCATGCGACGAGAAACAGAATGCCGTCCCGCGCGATAGCGACGACCGCCATCGACGCGACGAGAAGATTGAAGAAGAAGAGTGCGGGCGCGAGCCGCCGCTTACCAATGTAAGGCCGGAGATAGCCGCCGCCATACACGGCTGCCAGTCCCGACACCAGGAAGACGCAAACGAGGAAGAACGAGGAGAGTGCGTCCAATGCGACGTGGAGCTCTCCCGCCGGTAACGGCCACGCCGACCGGAGCGACCGCTCTTCTCCGCCGATCAAGGCGCCGAGCGAAGCGGCGATTCCCGCCAGGCAGGCGAGCGCAGAACCGACCGTGCCGACGGCGAGGGCGGCTCGATCCGAGTGGCCCACGAAGAGGGAGAGGAAACTGGTCGCGCCCAGACAGGCGATCGATAGGAGAATAATCGTCAGCAACCTTGGCCCCGCTCGCCTTTGACCGCGCGGAGGCGGTCCAGGATCTTCTCGCGCGGAGCGGCTGAGGCCAGCAACTCCTTGAACTCCTCATCGTGGAGCGCGGCGGCGAGCTTCGCCAGCATCTGCAGGTGATCTCGAACCGTCGGCGAGAGAAGCATGAACAGGACGCGCACCGGCCGCCCGTCCAACGCGCCGAAGTCGACGGGGCGCTCGAGAAAGCAGAGAAACACCGCAGGCTGGTCCACGCGTACCACGACCGGATCACGCGGGTGGGGAACGGCAATGCCGTCGCCGACGCTCGTCGGGGCCAGGGCCTCCCGGGCGACCAGAAGTTGATGCAGCAGTTGGCGATCCACGCCGGCCGGGATGCCCGGCAGCCGCGTCACCGCCGCCAGGACGTCGTTCCGGCCCTGTCCGGCTATCGCGTAATAGATCCCTCCCCGCTCGATTGCCTCACGGAGGCCAGGGAGCTCCTTCGCCGATCCATTGGGGGCGAAGAGTTCCGGAGATACCCGATGCTTGTGCAGAGCGGCCCACTCCTGCAACTCGACGCGGTTGAAGTGATACTGGTCGTGCACTCGATGCGCGGGCAACGCGCGGCCGCGAACCCACCGATAAACAGTCTGTTCGGAGACATTCAGCAGACGAGCAACATCCCGGACTTTGAGATCCACGGGCGCAGTTACCTCGCTGGATGCCGAAAGTAGATCATGACGATCAGGAAGCGCGGCCAGCTCGGGCGCGGGCGGCCCTATCCATTGTTCATCGGTGCGAGGCCTTCGCGTCCGGCTCGAGCCGGCGTTCCGCCGCGGCGACGGCCTCGAAGATTGCGCCGGCATTGGGTGCCTTCATGATGGCGAGCACCGCGTCCTTGTCCGCGAACATCTGCGAGAGCTTGTACAGCCATGGCAGGTACAGCTCTTCGAACTTCAGGCCCAGGACGAAGAAGAGATGGGTGAGTCCGCCGTCGAGCGCGTCGAAATCAATTCCATCACGCGATCGGCCGAGAATCATGAACGGCCGCACGACCTGCTGCGGGTTGCGCCGGAGCGTGTGAAGAAAGGCGATGCCGTTGCCCATGGCGCTCGGCATGACGTTCTCACGTTGGATGAGCGCGCCCACGAACCACGTCTTGTCACCGATGAGACCCAATCGGGCCGCCAACTCGGCCAGCTCTTCGACAACGGTATTCTTGGTTTCCGCTTCGAGCTCGGGAATGATGTGATCTGGCTGAAAGCAGCTCGCGAGCTCGAGCATTCGCCTCGGCGACCCGTTCAGCTTCGGCGGATCCAGGTACCGGGGCATGACCCCAAGCATCTGGTCATCCAACCAGATGTCGATCATCGCCTTCCGGAACCGCCATTGATTTCCGACTTTTACGCCGGGAAGTACTCCATCGGAGACCAGCTTGAGCACCGTGCGATCGTTGACGCTCAGGTACCCGGCGAGCTGCTTGATCGTCATCAGACGATCCTCCATCCCCTTAAGCCCTCGCCGGAAAGACTTGAACGATTGACATCCAGCGTATTTCACCGTTAGAATGCATCGGATGTCAAGAAACATTGTTATTTTACGTCGAATTACATCAAAATACGTAAAGGGATAGCGTGACTCTCTTTCACGAAGCTCAGCCAGCGATGCAGGGACAGGGAAAGAAGACCAAGTCCGAAAACGATCGGACGATGACGGTCGCCGAGATTTCCGAGTACCTCTCACTCTCGACGAGTAGCGTCTATCGACTCGCGAATGAACTAAAGGCTCTTCGGGTCGGCGGCCGCTGGGCCTTCCGGGCGAGCGATGTCGAGCAGTGGCTCCTGAAGCGACGGACTGGGGATGAACCTCCGTTGCAGCCTGTGGAGGAAGTCGGTTCCCTGGTTCGTCTCTTTTCTCACATGGACGAGAACAACATCTTCCTCGATGTTCCGGACTCGGACGCCGGAACACTGATCCGCAACGCGATCCATCGAGCCTCGCTCAACCTGACGGAGAGTCCGGAGCCGGCGGCGAAGGAGCGCATCTATGCATCCATCATGGAACGGGAAAGCCT
>DASTIQ010000284.1 GCA_035717485.1 Thermoanaerobaculia bacterium
GGGCGCGGCGCGGGATCGGACGGGCGATCCTCCTTCGGTGCGAGGAGGAGGCGCGCGCCGAAGGATTCCGCCGCGCCGAGCTCCTCGCGACGCTTCCCGGCGTTCCCCTCTACGCCGCGATGGGCTACGAGACGATCGAACCGTCGAACGTCGCGATGCGGGGCGGGCTCGTCCTCCCCGGCTTCCGGATGGGGAAGGACCTCGTCCGCCGCTGATCAGCGCGTTCCGGAGAGCCGGAGCAGGAGAAGCGCGGCGCGTTCCGCCTGCGTCGGGAGGGTCGCGAGATCCGCGGTTTCGCGATCGGTGTGGTCGTCGGTCCCGCACAGTCCGATCCCGTCGATCGCCATCTTCACCTTCTCGGCGGCGAATGCGGCATCCGCGGCGCCGGCCCGCATCGGGTCCGTCGCGGCGACCGGGCCGAGCCCCAGGTCCCGGCTCGCCCGATCGTACAGCGCGAGGAGAGCGGCGTTTCCGCCGGTCGGCGCCATCGGCGGATAGCCGTCGCGGAATTCGAGCTCCGCGTTCGTGCGCGGCAGGTGGGCCGCCGCGATGCCGCGCATCCGCTCCTTCGCCGTCGCGAGCTGGGAAGGGGAGACGGTGCGGAGATCGCCCTGAACCTGCGCCGTCCCGGCGACCACGTTCGTCTTTCCGAACGCTTCGCCGCGGTTCTGCGCCGGGTCGTAGGCCGCGGTCGTCCCTCCCACGATCGCTCCCGGCGAAATGGTGAGATAACGCTCTCCGGAGAGTGCCCGATAGAAGCCGTCGAGGATGCGCGCCGCCTCGAAGATCGCTCCCGCCCCCACCTCGTCGCCGAAGATCTGGGAGGAATGGGCGGGCCGGCCCGTGACCCGAAGGACCCAGTCGCTCGCTCCGCGGCGCGCCGTGACCGCTTCCCCGGGGCGCCCCGCGCCGTCCTCGAAACCGACGGCGACCTCGCACCGGGCGGCGAGGTCGAGGAGATCCCGGCGCGCGAGAGCGAGCGGCTCGCCCGCCTTTTCCTCGTCTCCCGTGAAGATCAGCGAGAGATTCATGCGGTCGAGCGCTCCGGCGTCGCGCAGAGCGCCGAGCGCGAGGAGCACGACGACGTCCCCTCCCTTCATGTCGATCACGCCCGGCCCCCGGGCTCGCCCCCCGGGGAGCCTCTCGAAGCGCTGGAAGGGGCTGTCCTTCTCGAAGACCGTGTCGAGATGGCCGATCAGCAGGATCGGACGCCCCTCGCCGGGATGCTCGGCCACGAGATGTCCGGCCCGGCCGAACGGCGCCCCGTCGATCCATCGCGTGCGGAATCCCAGGGCGTCCAGTTCCTTCCGGAAGATCGCCCCGACTTCGCGGACGCCCTCGAAATTCATCGTGCCGCTGTTGACGTCGACGGCGCGCTCGAGGAGAGCTTCGGCGCCGGCGCGATTCGCTTCGATCGAACGGACGAGTCGATGCTCGACCGGGGCGAGGGACGAGGAGGCGGCCGCCGCCAATGCGGGCAGGGCGAGCGTGAACGCGCCGAGGCGCGGCCATCGTGGCATGAGCCTCGCAGCCTATCGCAAGCCCTCGGGTCGAGAGGCTCGGACGGCGCCCGCGCCATCCGGCGAGTGCCGCCGCTTCGACTCCGGGTGTAACAACAGGCCGCGTTTCGTCGTAAAACCGGGGGGAGCGCGGCCCGACGGCGGCGACGGAGGTTCAGAATGACCCTGGAACAACCCGAGTTGCCGCCGAGCGAGGCCGATTCGCGACCCCTCCTGACCGCCGGAAGCGCGCCCCTCCGCCGTTCCCGCCGGTGGCTCTGGGTGGCCGTCGGGGTGGGCGTCGCCTTCGCCGCGTGGCTGGCCTTCCGGGGCTCGGGACGGAAAGGCGACCGATCGGTGGCTTCGCCCGGAGCCAAAGGGGCATCCCGAACGATTCCCGTGACCGCCGTGCCGGCCGCGGCCGGGAATCTCGCCGTCTACCTGAACGGGCTCGGAACGGTGACCGCCCTCAATACCGTCACGGTCCGCACGCGCGTGGACGGGCAGCTGGTCGACGTGGCGTTCCGCGAAGGCCAGATCGTCCGCCGCGGCGATCTCCTCGCGCGGATCGACCCCCGCCCGTTCGAGGTCCAGCTCGCGCAGGCGGAGGGGCAGAAAGCCAAGGACCGGGCCGCCCTCGAGAACGCGCGAGTCGATCTGAAACGGTACGAGGTCCTCGCCGCCCAGGACGCGATTCCCCGGCAGCAGCTCGACACCCAGGTCGCGACGGTCCACCAGGACGAAGCGTCGGTCGCGAGCGATCAGGGGCAGGTCGACGCCGCGAAGCTGAATCTGACGTACAGCCGGATCACCGCGCCGATCGGCGGACGGGTCGGCCTGCGGCTCGTCGACCCCGGGAATATCGTCCACGCGGGCGACGCGAACGGGCTCCTCGTGATCACGCAGCTCGAGCCGATCGCCGCCGTTTTCACGATCCCGTCCGATCAGCTTCCGCCGGTGCTCGCGAAGAAGCGCGCGGGAGACTCGCTCGAGGTGGACGCCTGGGATCGGGAGATGAAGACGAAGCTCGCCGCCGGGACCCTCTCGGCGATCGACAACCAGATCGACACCTCGACCGGCACGGTCAAGCTCAAGGCGGAGTTTCCGAACTCCGACGGCGCCCTCTTCCCGAACCAGTTCGTCAACGCGCGCCTGCTCCTCGACACCCTCAGGAACACGACCCTCGTTCCCGCCGCCGCCGTCCAGCGGAGCTCCGAGTCGACCTTCGTCTGGGTCGTGCGCCCCGATTCGTCCGTGGAGATGCGTCCCGTGCAGGTCGTCTGGACGGAGGGGGACGAGACGGCGGTTTCCCGCGGCCTCGCGCCGGGGGAACCGGTCGTCGTCGAAGGGATCGACAACCTCCAGCCCGGCGCGAAGGTGGCGGTCGTCCGCCCGGGAGCGCCCGCTCCTGCCGCGAAAGCGGCCCCGCCCGCCGGCCGCGGGAAAAAGTGAGCCCCTCCCGCCCCTTCATCCATCGCCCGATCGCCACGTCGTTGATCATGGCCGGCGTTCTCATCGCGGGGGCGCTCGGCTTCAAGCTGCTGCCCGTTTCGGCGCTCCCGCAGGTCGACTACCCGACCATTCAGGTCTTGACGTTCTATCCGGGCGCGTCCCCCGACGTGATGGCCTCGGCGGTCACGGCGCCGCTCGAGAGGCAGTTCGGCGAGGTCCCGGGGCTGAACCAGATGACGTCCAACAGCTCCGAAGGGAGCTCGGTGATCACGCTCCAGTTCGTCCTGAACCTGAACATCGACGTGGCCGAACAGGAAGTCCAGGCGGCGATCAATGCGGCGGGCACCTATCTCCCCGCGGACCTGCCGAATCCGCCCATCTACAGCAAGACGAACCCGGCCGACGCGCCGATCCTGACGCTCGCGCTCACGTCCCGGTCGCTCCCGCTCTCGAAGGTCGAAGACCTCGCCGACACCCGCTTCGCCCAGAAGATCTCGCAGCTCCCGGGCGTCGGTCTCGTGAGCATCTCCGGCGGACAGAAACCGGCGGTGCGGGTGCAGGTCAATCCGACGGCGCTCTCCTCCTACGGACTCGGGATGGAAGACGTGCGGACGGCGATCGCGCAGGCGAGCGTGAACCAGGCGAAGGGCACGTTCGACGGCGCCCGCCAGGCCTATTCGATCGAGGCGAACGACCAGCTCCTTTCGAGCGATCAGTACGGGCCGATCGTCGTGGCGTACCGCAACGGCGCGCCGGTCCGCCTCTCGGACGTGGCGAAGGTCGTGGACGGCGCGGAGAACGTCAAGCAGGCGGCCTGGATGAACACGACGCCGGCCGTCATCCTGAACATCCGCCGCCAGCCGGGCGCCAACATCATCAGCGTCGTCGACCGGGTCAAGAGCCTCCTGCCCCAGCTCCGGGCATCGCTCCCGGGCGCGGTGGAGGTCTCGATCCTGACCGACCGCACGACGACGATCCGCGCCTCGGTCCACGACGTGGAGTTCGAGCTGATGCTCGTGATCGCGCTCGTCGTGATGGTGATCTTCCTCTTCCTCCGGACCTTCGCGGCCACCGTCATCCCGAGCGTCGCGGTGCCCCTCGCGATCGCCGGGACGTTCGGGGCGATGTACCTCCTCGGTTACAGCCTGAACAACCTGACGTTGATGGCCCTGACGATCTCCACGGGATTCGTCGTCGACGACGCGATCGTCATGATCGAGAACATCACCCGCTACATCGAGCAGGGGGAGGAGCCCCTCCCGGCCGCGCTGAAGGGCTCGGAGCAGATCGGGTTCACGATCCTCTCGCTGACGGTCTCGCT
Organism: Thermoanaerobaculia bacterium; assembly: GCA_035717485.1. Lineage (NCBI taxonomy): Bacteria > Pseudomonadati > Acidobacteriota > Thermoanaerobaculia > Thermoanaerobaculia bacterium. The sequence goes on from DASTIQ010000284.1 coordinate 4,273, forward strand.
GATCGCGGTGCTGATCCCGCTCCTCTTCATGCAGGACGTCGTCGGCCGGCTCTTCCGGGAATTCGCCGTGACGCTTTCGGTGACGATCCTGATCTCCGCGTTCGTGTCCCTGACGCTGACCCCGATGATGTGCGCCAGGCTCCTCAAGCACCGGGAAGCGAGCGAGCAGGGGCGGTTCTACCGGGCCTCCGAGCGATGGTTCGCCAGGGTCATCGAGTTCTACGGCCGCACGCTCGCCTGGGTGCTCGAGCACCGGACCGCGACGCTCGTCGTCGCCGTCGCGACCCTCCTGACGACGATTCTCCTGTACGTCGTCATTCCGAAGGGGTTCTTCCCGGTCCAGGACACCGGGGTCCTCCTCGGGATCTCCGAAGCGTCCCAGTCGGCGTCGTTCGCCGAGATGTCCCGGCGCCAGCAGGCGCTCGCCCGCGTGATCCTGGAAGATCCGGCCGTCGCCGGCCTTTCCTCGTTCATCGGCGTGGACGGCACCAACACCACGATTAACAGCGGCCGCATCCA
>DASTIQ010000285.1 GCA_035717485.1 Thermoanaerobaculia bacterium
GGGGTCTCGCGGAAGAAATCGCGCGCGGCCGCGATCGCCAGGAGCGCGTAGGCCACCGTCCCGGCGCAGGAAACGTACAGCGCGGCCCGAACGACCGCCGGGACCATCAGGGCGTGAGCGCCGCCGCCGGGCGGAAATCGGCGGACGTCGCCGGCCTCAGCCCGTGGGCCTCCATCGCGTCGCGCACGCGCGGGCTGAGGAGCGCGGCGAGTTCCCGGGGGCCCGCTCCGGGAGGACCGTTCAACGGCTCGCCCGGCTCCGGGAGCGCGGGGTGCGCGTAGATCTCGCTCCGTCGCCCGCGGATCCGCGGCAGGAGCGACAGCAGATAGCGCTCGGTCACCCGCCCCGTCTGGAAGAGGCCGTACACGCGGTCGGCGTACGCGATTCCCGCCCGGGCGAGCCGCCGCTCGCCGTGGCGCCGGAGCAGCCGGAAGATTCCCGCCCAGACGAGCTTCGTCGGAAGGGACGACCGGTCGAAGGCGAGCGCCGGCCGCAGCTCCTCCGAGGGAAGGCGGATGGCCGGAATCGCGAACTCGGCCGCGAGATCGCCGAGGATCGCGAGCACGACGGGGTGCAGGTGGAGATGAAGATGTCCGTCGACGTGCGACAGCGGAAGGCCGGTCGCCCGGAACGCCTCGAGCTGCGCACGGATCTCGCCGGGGAGTTCCCTTCGCGCGCGCCGGGAGAACTGGTACACGAGCCCCGCGAGGACGGGAGATTCGCGGAACGCATCGCCCGAAACGAGCGAGCCGACCGCCTCGGGCGGCGACGCGGGTTTGCCGCAGACCAGGACGAGATGCAGGCCGACCGCGAGCGACGGCCGCTCCCGGGCGATCGCGACGGCCTCCCCGCAGGCCGAACCGGTGACCATGAGGCTGGCGGCGGTCAGAATGCCCCGGTCGTGCGCCTCGGCGATCGCGCGATTGACGCCGCGGGAGAATCCGAAGTCGTCGCCGGTGACGACGAGATCCTTCAGGCCTGGTCCTCGCGGGCGGTCATGAATCGCAGGAATTCCGCGCCCTCGCGGAGGCGGCGCTTCATCATCGCGGCGCTCGAGAGCATCTCCCAGGCCATCTCGGCCATCTTCTTCGGGCGGAAGTAGAAGCGCTTGTAGAAGCGCTCCAGCGATTCGAAGATCTGCCGGTGCGAGAGGCCCGGGTATTCGAGCGAGCTGACCTGAACGCCGTCCCCGGCGACGAGCCCCGAGTCGACGAACCAGCCGTTCTCGACCGCCTGGCGATGGAGCTCCGTGCCGGGGTAGGGCGCCGCGAGCGAAACCTGGATCGTGTGCGGGTTGATCTCGCGCGCGAAGCGGATCGTCTCCTCGATCGTCTCCGGCGTCTCGCCGGGAAGTCCCACGATGAACGTCCCGTGGATGACGATCCCGAGCTTGTGGCAGTCCTCGGTGAACCGGCGGGCCCAGTCGATCCGCGTCCCCTTCCGGATGTTGTTCAGGATCTGCTGCGAGCCCGACTCGTAGCCGACGAGGAGGAGCCTGAGGCCGTTGTCCTTCAGGATCTTCAGCGTTTCGTACGGAACGATCGCCTTCGCGTTGCACGACCACGTGACGCCGATCTTCCCGAGGAGGCGGGCGATCGCCTCGGCGCGCGGGCCGTCGTCGGTGAACGTGTCGTCGTCGAAGAAGTACTCCTTCACCTGCGGAAAGTACTCCGCCGCCCGCCGGATCTCCGCCGCGACGTTCGCGGGCGAGCGCGTCCGGTAGCGATGGCCTCCGATCGTCTGCGGCCAGAGACAGAACGTGCAGCGCGAACGGCAGCCGCGCCCCGTGTAGAGCGAGACGTACGGATGCTCGAGGTACCCGATGAAGTAGTCCTCGATCACCAGGTCGCGGCGGTACACGTCGATGACCGACGGGAGCGCGTCCATGTTCTCGATCGTCGCCCGTTCCCGGTTGTGGACGATCCGGCCGCCGTCGCGCCAGCTGAGGCCGTCGATCGCCGCGAAGTCGCGCCCTTCGGCCACCTCGGCGATCGTGTAATCGAACTCGCTTCGCGCGACGAAGTCGATCTCGGAGGACGCCGCGAGGGAGGCCTCCGGAGAGACCGCGACGTGCGCGCCGACGAACCCGATCCGGAGCTTCGGATTCTCCCTCTTCATCGCCTCCGCGACCTTGACGTCCGAGGGATAGGACGGCGTGCTCGTGTGGAGCACCGCGAGCTCGTATTCCGAAGCCATCGGCAGGACGTCCGCGAGCGCGAGCCCCCGCGCCGGCGCGTCGACGAGCCGGCTGTCGGGAACGAGCGCGGCCGGCTGCGCGAGCCACGTCGGATACCAGAAGGAGCGCACTTCGCGGCGCGCCTGGTACCGCGAACCGGCGCCGCCGTCGAAGCCGTCGAAGGACGGGGGGTTGAGGAACAGCGTCCGCACGCACGAAGTATATCGGCAGGCATGCGCGGCGATGCATCGAGCCGGACCGGCGCCTCGTCGTGCCTCGACGTTAACGGCAGATGAATCGCGGCGACCCGGAGCGGCACGACGCGCCCGGCAAACGCGGGCGCGCGCGATATGATCGGGCACGATGTCCGAGAACCCCGCTCCGCCGGCCGTCGAAAAGCTCGTGATCGCGAAGCTCCGCGGCTTCTGCGCGGGCGTCGTGCGCGCGATCGACGTCGTCGAGAAGGCGCTGGAGGTCTGCGACGGCCCGGTCTACGTCCGAAGGGAAATCATCCACAACCGATACGTGGTGAACGAGCTCCGCCGGAAGGGCGCGCGGTTCGTGGACGAAGTCGCGGACGCGCCCGAAGGCGCGTGGCTCGTCTATTCGGCGCACGGCGTCGCGCCCGAAGTTCGCGAGAACGCCCGCCGCCGCCGACTCCGGACGATCGACGCCACCTGCCCTCTCGTGACGAAGGTCCATCTCGAGGCGCTCCATTACGCCCGGCGCGGCTACACGATCCTCCTCATCGGACACGAGGAGCACGACGAGACGGTCGGCACGTTCGGGGAGGCCCCCGACGCCATCCGGATCGTCGGGTCGCGCGAGGACGCGGAGCGGATCGAGGTCCCCGATCCGACGCGGGTCGCCTACCTCACCCAGACGACCCTCTCGCTCGACGACACGCGCGAGATCGCCGACGTCCTCCGCCGCCGGTTCCCCGAGATGGTCAACCCCGCCAAGGACGACATCTGCTACGCCACGCAGAACCGGCAGGACGCCGTCCGGGCGATGGCGCCGCACGTCGATCTCCTGCTCGTCCTCGGCGCGCCGAACAGCTCGAACTCGGTTCGTCTCTGCGAGGTGTCGATGCGCCTCGGCGTTCCCGCGCACCTGATCGAGCGCGCGGACCAGATCCGCCCGGAGTGGCTCGCCGGCGTCCGGGTCCTCGGGCTGACGGCCAGCGCCTCGGCTCCCGAGGTCCTCGTCTGGGAAGTCGTCGATTACGCGCGGGAGAAGCTCGGCGTTCAGATCGTCGAGGAGTTCGAAACGGTGACGGAAGACGTCCACTTCTCGCTGCCGCCCGAGCTTCGCGCGCTCCTCCCCACCCGCGACGCCTCCGCCGGCTGAGACCTCTTCGGCGGACGCCGAGCCCTATCCTTTTCGATAGGGACCGGCGGGGAGGATAGAAGCGCGGAGGAGCGGCGGAGACCGCTCATCCCGCAACCGCCGACTCTCGAAGAAGTTCGCCGGCCTCGGGCGGCGCCTCTCGCTGGCAGCCGCGTTGCGACGTCTCCCCCGCGAAGGGAGAAAACGAAATGCGAGCTTCTCTGGCCACCGTCGAGGTTCCGATCGCGAAGCGGAGCTCGTTCGGCCCGGTTGCCGCCCTCGCGGCTTCGCTCGCCGTTCTCGTCCTCGAGCTCCTCGGGATCCTTCACGGCGTTCACGTCCTGCTCGGACACTGAACGGCGGGTTCACCGCCTCCAGTCGACTCCGACACGCACGCTCCGGCCGGCCGCCGGATAGACGTAAGGAACGTCGTTGCCCTGGAAGTCGGCGAGCGTGAAACCGACGTCGGCGTAACGCTCGTCGGCGAGATTCGCGACGTCGATCCGCAACCGGAAGTCCCCGAAGCTCCGCGCCACCCGCAGGTCGACGACGGAGGCGTCGGGAAGCCGGAAGCGGTTCTCGTCGTCGAGCCACCGGCGGCCGCTCCAGCTCCACACCGCTTCGGCGTCGATTTCCCCGGGGAGCCGGACCGAGGCTCCGGCCCGCACGACGTGCTCCGGAATGTTCTTCAGCTGGCCGCCCGGGCTCCCTTCGCCCCGCGCCTCGACGCGGGCCCAGTCCCACGACGCAAAGGCCGAAAGCGACCTCGTCCAGCTCCACGTCGCGAGCGTCTCGAGACCGGTGTGCCGGCTGTGCCCGATGTTCCGGTAGCGGAAGATCGCCGGATCGAAATCGATTTCGTCGTCGACGTCGATCCGGTACCCCGTGACTTCGAACCGGCCGGCCGCGGCGGGAACCCGGAAGCCGCCTTCCAGCATCCGGGCCCGCTGCGGGGCGAGCTCCGGGTTCGAGATCGTGAACGTTCCCCCCTGGAAGTCGGAGAACGGGCGCGGATCGAACTGCTGATCGAACGTCGCCGCCTTGAAGGCGCGCGAATACTGCACGAAAACGGACGGGGAATCGGCGCCGCGCGATCCGAGGATGGCGACCGCGCCGGCCTGCGGCGACCACGCCTCGTGGGCCGAGGAGACGCTCGGCTCCGTCAGCCGGTCCGACACGCGATCCCATCTCAGGCCCGCCGTCAGGCGGAGCCGCGGAAAGGGATCGGCGTCCGCGGCGAGGAACGCGCCTTCCCGGTCTCGGGCGCCGCGCGCGGCGCCGACGCGCTCCCCCGCCGCGCCGTTCTCGTCGACCGAGCGGTAGACGCTGTCGATGCCGTCGCGCGACCACTCCGCTCCGCCCCGAAGGCGGATTCCGCCGAGCGCCGGGGATGCCGTCCAGCGGCCGTCGAGGACCGCACCGACGCCGTTGGAATCCAGAGCCTGCGCGGCCGTCTCGCCGAGCGCCGGCGCGACCAGCAGGGTCCTCACGAGATCGGTGCGACGGAGCGTTCCGTACGCGAGCGCGCGGAACGGAACGGCCGCACCGCTCTGTTCGAAAGCGATCGATCCGCGGAGCCGGTCGGTCCTCTCGTGGTCGAACCGGAACAGGGGATCGGAAGCGCGGGGGTCCGAGCGGGCGGCATCGAGCGAAAGCTGGCCGGGATCGTCGCGGTCCTTCCCGGTTCCGGCGACGCGGAACGACCACGTCCGGTCCTCATCCGGACGGCGCGCCTCGACGGCGAATCCCTGGTCGTCTTCCGCCGAGTGGGCGCGAAATCCGTCCGTCCGCGACGCGTTTCCGGCCGCGGAGAGTCCGAAGTCTCCGGCGGCGACGCGGGCGGCGGCGCTCGCCGCGGCGCCCCCGAAGCTCCCCGCCGACGCCGATGCCGACGCGCCGCTCCCGTCGCCGCCCCGCGTGAAGACCTGGATGACGCCCGCGAGCGCCGCGTCTCCGTAGAGGGGAGACGCCGCGCCCCGGACCGCTTCGATCCGCTCGATCCGTTCCGCCGGGAGCGCCCGCCAGTCGACGATTCCCGAATTCGCGTCGCCGCTCGGCACGCCGTCGATCCGAACCTGCACGTACTCGGCGTCCCCTCCCCCGAAGAAGCCGCGCGCCGTGAGCATCGGAGGCGTTCCGCCGGCGTCCGATCCGAAGAAGAGCTCGAACCCCGGAAGGTACCGGATGAGCTCGCCCAGGTTCTGCGCGGGCAGCGCGTCGATCTCGGTACGGGTGAGGGTCGACACCGCCGCGGGCGCCGCGTCCCGGGGCCCGGGCGCGCGGTCGGCCGTGACGACGATGTCCTCGTGGACCGGGACGGGAGTCGGGGGCGCCGAGTCCTGTCCGAAGACGGCGAGCGGGATGCCCAGAGCGAACAGGATCAGCGTCTTCGAGCTCAATCTCCCGCGGATCGTGCAACCCCTGTGCCGGGAAGCGCGGGTGCCGGGGATCTGAGAGAATGTCCCCGCCCCCGATGACGAATTTCGAGCATGAGACGCCCGGCGGTCCCGGGTCTCTCGGCCGGACCCGCTCCGCGTTCGCCGCTCTCCTCTGCGCGGGCCTGCTCCTGTGGGCCCTCTGGCCCGCGCTCTTCCGCCGTTCGTCCGCGGCCCCGCGCACGATCGTCTTCTACGGATTCAGCATCCTCGGCGAGGCGATGAACGACGGGATCTTCCCCGCCTTTCAGTCCCGCTGGAAGGAGAGGACCGGCGAGACGGTCGAATTCGCGGGCTCGTTCGCGGGGTCGGGAACGATCACGAACCAGGTCCTGCTCGGAGTTCCCGCCGACCTCGCCCTCGTCGCGCTGGATCTCGACGCACGGCGAATCGCCGCGGGCGGGCGAACGCGCGAGGAGTCGTGGCGGGAACTCCCCCACGGGGGAGTCGTCAATCGCACGCCATTCGTGATCCTCGTCCGGACCGGAAATCCGAAGGGCATCCACGGCTTCGAAGATCTCGCGCGCCCCGGGGTCCGCATCGTGCACCCCGACCCGCTGACGTCCGGGGGCGCCCTCTGGGCGATTCTCGCCGAGTACGGCGCCGGCGAGATCGCGCGCCCGGGAGGGGGGCGGGAACTTCTCCTCGGGATCTGGCGCAACGTCGTCGCGCAGTCCTCGTCGGCGCGCGCCGCGCGCACGCAGTTCGAAAACGGTTTCGGCGACGCGCTCGTGACCTACGAACAGGAAGCCGTATGGGACCGCTCCCGCCGGCGGCTCCCGTTCGACGTCGTGTACCCGCGCGCGACCGTTCTGAGCGACCATACCGTCGTCGTGCTCGACCGCAACATCGCGTCCCCGCGCCGGCCGCTCGTCGATGCGTTCGCCGCCTTTCTCTGGTCCGACGAGGCGCAGCGGATCTTCGTCCGCTACGGCTTTCGGAGCGTGGACGAACGCTGGAACGCCGGGAATCCCGCCTTCGGCGCGATCGCCGAGCCCTTCGGGGTGGAGCGCTTCGGGGGATGGCCCCGCGCGAAGTCCGAGATCGTCGACCGCGTCTGGCGCGACGACGTCATGAAGGCGGTGCACCCGTGAACGGCCGGCGCGGAACCATCCCCGCGGCGATCCTCGTCCTCGTTCTCCTCCCGCTCATGCTGATGCCGCTCGGCGCGGTCTTCGCGTTCGCGCTCCGGGGAGGATTCGGAGCGTTCTGGAAGGTCCTGCGCTCCCCCGACGCCCTCTTCGCGATGCGGTTCTCGGTGCTCATCGCCTTCGGAACCGCGGCGGTCAACGCCGTGCTCGGCACGTTCGCCGCGTACGTCCTCTCCAAATACCGCTTCTTCGGAAAACGCTCGCTCAGCGTCGTGGTGAATCTTCCGGTCGCGATCCCGACCGTCGTCGTCGGGACGTCCCTCCTGCTGCTCTGGGGGCCGATCGGCTGGCTCGGGCGCCTCCTCGATCCCGCGGGCATCCACCCGATGTTCGCGCCCGCGGGGATTCTCCTCGCGCACGTCTTCGTGACGTTCCCGTACATGGTGGGCGCCGTGCGGCCTCTCCTCGACGAGCTCGAGGAGAGCTACGAGGAAGCCGCCTACACGATCGGCGCCACCCGCTGGCAGACCTTCCGCTTCGTCGTCCTCCCGGCGCTGCGCGCGGGAATCTCGACGGGCGTGCTCCTGACGTTCGCGCATTCTCTCGGCGAATTCGGAGCGACCGTGATGGTTTCGGGGAACCTGCGCCTGCGGACGCAGACCGCGCCCCTCTACATCTTCGCGCAGTTCGAGGCGGGAAGGATCGCGGAGGCGAACGCCGTCGCCGCGGTTCTGGCTTTGCTCTCCTTCCTGATCTTCTTCGTGCTCCTGAGCGATCGCGGGCCCCGGAGCGGCGAGCGGCGGGCGGCCTGATGTCCATCGTCCTCGACGGCCTGACGAAGCGGTTCGGGACGCAGCCGGTCGTCGACCGGCTCACCCTCGAGCTCCGCGACGGCGAGCTCTTCGTGCTGCTCGGGTCGAGCGGCAGCGGCAAGAGCACGGTGCTCCGGCTGATCGCAGGGCTCCTCCCGCCGGATGCCGGCCGGATCGTCCTGCACGACCGGGACGTGACCGGACTTCCTCCGCAGCAGCGGGGCGTCGGGTTCGTCTTCCAGAACTTCTCCATCTTCCGGCACATGACCGCCGCGAAGAACATCGAGTTCGGCCTGCGGATCCGCGGCGTCCGATCCGCGGACCGCGCCCGGCGGCGCGAGGAGCTGCTCGATCTCGTCGGGCTCGGCGGCCTCGGCGGCCGGTACGCCCATCAGCTCTCCGGAGGCCAGCTGCAGCGCGTCGCGCTCGCGCGGGCCCTCGCGTACGAGCCCGCCGTCCTCCTCCTCGACGAGCCGTTCGGCGCCCTCGACGCGAAGATCCGAAGCCAGCTCCGCCGGAGCCTCCGCGAGGTCCAGCAGCAGCTCTCGGTGACGACCATCCTCGTCACCCACGACCAGGAGGAGGCCTTCGAGGTCGGCGACCGCATCGGGGTGCTCGAGCGCGGCCGCCTTCTCGAGGGCGGAACGGCGAGGACGCTCTACGAGCGCCCCCGGACCCTCT
>DASTIQ010000286.1 GCA_035717485.1 Thermoanaerobaculia bacterium
ACCCTTGCCGAGAAGATCTTTGCGCGGCACATGGTCAATGAGAAGGGGGAGCAGGGCGTGCCTTACGTGAAGCCGGGCGACACCGGCTTTGCCCGCGCCGACCTGCGCTTCTCGCACGAGTACGTCACCCCCATGGCCTCCATCTTCTTCGAGCACTTCGTGGGCAAGGACGCCCCGGTCAACGAACCGGGAAGCATCCTCTTCTTCCGCGACCACCTGACGTTCCTCAAGTACGTGATGCCGCCCGATCGGGTCGCGGCCGGCCTCCTCGACGCGGCCAACGAGCTCGCGACGCGCCAGGCGGAATTCGCGCTCAAGCAGGGGATTCGCCTGCACGGCGAAGTCGAGAGCGGCGGATCCGAAGGGATCTGCCACTCGGTGATGTATCAGGACTACGCGCTCCCCGGCCAGGTGATCATCGGTTCCGACTCGCACACGCCGCACAGCGGCGCTCTCGGCTGCGTCGCGTTCGGCGTCGGCACGACCGACGTCTTCAACTCCTGGACGACGCGCGACGTCCGGGTGACGGTTCCCGAGTCCGTGAAGATCGAGATCCGCGGGGAAAAGCCCGCCGGCGTCACGGCCAAGGACTTCATGCTCGCGATCCTCGCGCATCCGTACGTCAAGGAAGGAAAGGCGATCGGCAAGATCCTCGAGTACACGGGCGACGCCGTGCGCGCGCTCTCGGTCGACGAGCGCGCGACGATGACGAACATGGCGGCGGAGGTGGGAGCTTTCACCGGGATCGTCGCACCCGACGGGAAGACGGTCGATTTCCTCGTCGCGCATCGCGGGATGCCGCGGGCGGAGGCGGAACGCCTCTGCGAAGGGCTCTCCTCGGACGCGGACGCCCGCTGGTCGGAGACGCTCGTCTTCGACGCCGCCGGGATCGGCAGCATGGTCGCGCTGCCCGGGGATCCCGGCAACGGCAAGGCGCTCTCCGATCTCGGCGACGTGCCGATCGAGATCGCCTACGGCGGATCGTGCACGGCCGGGAAATGCACCGACATGGACATGTACGCCGCGGTCTGCGCGGACGCGGTGCGCGACGGGCGGAAGGTCGCCGAGGGAGTGACCTTCTGGATCCAGTTCGGCTCCCAGGACGTGAAGCGCTATTGCGAGGAAAAGGGCTACCTCGCCCTCTTCGAGGAGGCCGGAGCGAAGACGATCGATCCTTCGTGCGGCGCCTGCATCAACGCCGGGCCCGGCGTTTCCACGCGCAGGGACCAGGTCACGGTCTCGGCGATCAACCGGAACTTCCCGGGGCGCTCCGGACCCGGCCAGATGTATCTGGCGTCGCCGTACACCGTGGCCGCGTCGGCGTTCGCGGGAAAGATCTCCGAGTGGAGGCCTGCCGGCTAGCGCGGCGATCCATCGAACGAATACGGGCGCGTCTCGCCGCGCCTCGGTGTTTCCGTCACGGAATATTAATACACGATTTCGCCCGGCCCCCCTGAGAACGAAGTGCCGCTGTACCTGAGCGGAACCTGGTGAGCCGAAGCCTCCGAGGCGCGGGTCAGACGGGTTGGAAGGCGGGATGCGGGTGGTCGAGCCGGCGGCCGAGGCGTCCCGGCCCGTACGTCGAGCGCCGCCAGCCGGCCGAACGCTCCCGCATAACGACCCGTATGGGCCGCGCCCCTATCCGCGAACGCCGAGTTCGCGGATGAGATACAGCAGCGCCTGCCGCGATACCCCCATCTCCTTCGCCGCATGCGTCCGGTTCCCGCCGGTTCGGGCGAGCGCCTCCTCGACGATTCGTCGCCGGAACGCGTCGACCCGCTCCCGGTAGCTGCCCGACGGCTCCTCGGCGGCGGGGCGCAGCCGGGGAAAAGCGTCGCGATCGAGCGTGGCGCCCGGATCGGCGAGCGCGACGGCTTCCATGATCGTGTTCTCGAGCTGGCGGACGTTTCCCGGCCACCGGCAACCCCGCAGCGTCGCGAGCGCGGCCGCGGCGAGCCGCACGGCACCCTTTCCGTACTCGGCGGCGTAGCGATCGACGAAGTGACGGGCGAGGAGCGCGACGTCCTCGCCCCGCTCGCGCAGCGGCGGAAGCTCGATCGTCGCGACCTTGATCCGGTAGTACAGGTCCTCGCGGAAGGTCCCCCTCTCCACCGCGGTTTCGAGGGATTTCGCGGTCGCCGAAACCAGGCGGACGTCCACCGCGCGATGGCGGTTCTCCCCGACCCGCCGGATCTCGCGCTCCTGCAGGGCGCGGAGGAGTTTCGCCTGGAGCGGCGCGGAGAGGTCGCCGATCTCGTCGAGGAAGAGCGTTCCGCCGCCGGCGGCCTCGAACAGGCCGATCCGATCGCGGTCGGCGCCGGTGAACGCGCCGCGCGCATGGCCGAAGAGCTCGTCCTCGAGGAGCGCCTCCGGAAACGCCGCCACGTTGACCGGCACGAAAGGCCCTCCGGCCCGCGAAGAAAGCCGATGCACGGCGCGGGCGACCCGCTCTTTCCCCGTGCCCGACTCGCCGCGGATGAACACCGTGACGCTCTGCGGCGCGATCCGCGCGAGACGGGCGCCGACGGCTTCCATCGAGCGGTCGCCGGTCACGATGCCGCTCGCGCGGAGGAGCGCGATTCCTCCCTGCGCGGCCGCCTCGGGCACGGCGATGTCCGCCCGATTTCGCATCGTCTCGAAGAGCAGCGCCGTGACGTCGGGCTCCGATTCCCCGCCCTCGAGGAAGAGCGGCGGATCGCCCCAGGCGAGCGGGCGCCGCCAGACCGCACGTTCGAAACTCGCGGACCTCCAGAAGATCTCGCCGTCGTCGCCGACGACGCGGAGGGGCTCGTCGCCCGCGGCGATCCGGTCGCGCAGGCGGCGGAGCCGCGCCGGATCGACCGCCGACGCTCCCGGGAGAACCGCGTCGGCGAGCTCCTGCCGACCGGCGCGCCGCAGCGTGTCGCGGGCACGCGCCGCGACTCCCGCATGCGACAGTTCGAACGGCGCGCCGAAGTACGCCCGGGCGCGGAGCACCCGCTCCGCGGCGGCCTCGGGAGCGGAGCGGAACGCCTTCTCGAGCTCCGCCTCCTCCGGGACGACGCCGGCGGCCCACCGCTCGAGATCCGCCACCCGCGCGACCGCCCTCTCCCGGCACCCCGCCATGTCGCCCCTCTCCGCCGCGCGGCGCGCGAACGCGAGGGCTCCTTCGGGATCCCCGGCGAAGAGGCGCGCGTCCGACTCGTCGATCTCGAGCTCCTGCTTCTCGATCGTCTCGCGAAGCCGCTCGCAGAGATCCAGCGCCTCGCGGCGGTCCGCTCGCGACGCGGCGAACCGGCCCCGGCGGAAGGCGACGCGGGAGCGGAACGCGAGGGCGAGCATCCGTCCCTTGACGTCCCCGATCCGTTCCGACTCCGCGCGCATCCGGTCGATCAACGGCTCGGCGTCCGCGTCTCGACCCGTCTCGATCAGGAGATTGACGAGGTTGGCGGCCGCCGTGCGCGCGAGCGCGACGCACCCCGCCCTCCGAAGGATTCCCGCGGCTTCCCGGAGCCGGCGTTCCGCCTCGGCCGCGTCGCCGAGGAGGTACGTCTCGACGGCGAGGTCGATCGAGGCGGCGCCCCGCTCTTCGGGATCGCGGGCGGCGTCGAGCGCCTCGGCGAACCGGACGGCGGCCCCGGCGTGATCGCGGCGATTGGACAGCGCCGTTCCCTCGCCGAGGAGGAACCGGAACTGGAGACGCTCGCCCGACGCGGCGATCCGTCGGCGATGCTCGGCGTACTCGGCGAGCTCTCCGTCGCCGTCGCCCCGGAGGCCGCGGAGCGCCGCGCGGGCGAGCGCGATCTCGAGCTTCTCTTCCTCCGAGCATCCGCTCTCGTTCGACGCGCGCGCGAGGATCGCTTCGGCGTCTTCGAACCTTCCCTCGGAGGCCGCGAGCCGGGCGAGAGCGCGGCGCGCCGCCGAGATCCCGTCGGCCGACCCGCCCGGCCGTTCGGCGAGCGCCGCCCACCGGCGCGCCCCTTCGATGTCTCCTTCCGATTCGGCCGCCCGGGCGAGCCGCGCCACGGCCGCCCGTTCCCAGGGGGAGTCGCCTTCGGCGGCAAGCGTCCGCCAGACGTCCCTGGCCTCCTCGACGAGCCCGAGTTCGACGAGCCGGTCCGCGTGGTAGTAGCGGACGGCCGGGGGCGCGCCTTTCCCCCAGCGCGCGGCCGCCTGGATCAGCGCGTCGAGAGCCCGGGGCCGCTGCGGGGCGGGCTGCCGGCCGAGCAGGCGGTCGGATTCGGCGGCGAAGACCTCCGCGCGATCCCCCTCGATCGCGAGCACGCACCGCCACAGCGGATCGCGCACGGCGGGAAGCCAGAGCTCCGCGAACGCGCGACGCTCCTCCGGCGCGTAGACCGATGCGAGATCCGCGCGCGCGGACGGGTCCGACGGCCGCCATCGCCCGTCGCCGGAGTCCTCGACCAGCCATCCGGACGCCGCGAGCCGCCGAGCCGCCGGAAGGAACGCGCCGGAGCCGTCGACGGCGTCGACGCCCGACGGCGTCCCCCCCGCCGGGTGCGCGAGGAAGATGCCGATCGCGCGCCGTTCGTCGCGCGAGAGGGCGGCCAGCTCGCGGGCGGCCGCATCCGCATCCGCTTCCCGGATCGCGTCGGGAAGGGTTCCCCGCGCCAGGAACGCTCCATAGTCGGGGGAAGACACGAAGCGCGCGGCCGCGGCGCGGACCCGCGCGGGCCGCCGCGCCAGCACCGCCGCGAGCGCCTCGTAGAGAGCGACGGAGGAGGCGAGGTCCGGGGAAGCGATCCAGAGCGCGGTCCGGAGCTCGTCGGGGCGAAGCGAAGCGCGCTCGCCGCTCCACTCGGCGATCTCGATGCCGTGGCGCGAGGCGACCTCTTCGAACAGCGCGGCCGAACCCGCGTCCCAGTCCTCGGGATCGACGCGGATCCAGTCGGTCTCCACCGCCGCGCGCTCGCGGAGGGCGGCTTCCGCGGCGCCGCGTTCCGCGCCACCGAGGCCGAGAGAGGCGCGGAGCGCCTCGTACGGGATGAGAGCGCTCCTTCCCGGGTGGAAGAGGGATGCGGCGCGGCCGGCGAGTCGCCGCGCCGCGACCTCCGCCGCCGCGCGATGGCGGCGTTCTCCCGCGTCGAGCCCCCGCGGTTCGTACCCGATGCCGCGCCGGCGGACCGACGCGAATGCCTCGCCGGTCAGGAAGGGGAACGCGCGGTAGACCTCGACGAGGGCCGCGTCGGGACGGCCGGGGGGCGCGAGAGGATCGAGCCAGCGGTCGAGGAGTTTCCGCGGGGCCGACTCGATCCGCGCGCCGCCGCGGGACGAACGGCCGAAGAAGAGAGGAACGAGAGCGGCGAGAAGAGACGCCGGCCCTTCCGCCGACGCCGCGTCCGCGGAAATCGACCGCGGAGGCCGGGCGAGCCAGAGATGGGGCGACCCTTCCCAGACTTCGACCAGGGCGTCGTCGAAATCGGAGCGTTCGAGGGGAAATCCGCGCGTCCCCAGAAACACCGCCGCCGAAACCGCCTGCAGGAAGAGCGCCGCGGACGTCTCGCGCGAATGCCGCACGACCGGAAGCGGAGTGCCGTCGCGCCGCCGGAACGTCGCCGCGAGGCGCCCGTCTTCGCCGGCGATCCCGGTGAAGCGCGGGAGCACCGGATGCTCGAGGACGAAAAACGCCGCGGCGCGGCGGCGAGCGGACGGAGACCCTCCGATCGGCAGCAGGATCCGATCGTCCGGCGAAGCGGGAGCAGCGGCCGGCGAAGACATCGGTTCGTCGATTGTGAAAGCGGCGCGATCATATCCCGAACACGTCGCGGAAGAAGCCGGGATACGACTTGTCGACCGCGCGAGGGCTCTCGACGAACCCGCCGGCGGCGAACGCGAGCAGAGTGGCGGCCATGACGATCCGGTGATCGGCGCGCGTGGGCAGGAGCGCGGCCGAACGCCCGCCGCCTCCGCCCGCCACCGAGAGCGCGTCTTCCGAGGAGCCGGCGCGGATTCCCGCCGCGCGAAAGAGGTCCTCGAGCGCCGCGATCCGGTCGCTCTCCTTGAGTCTCAGGTGCGCGATGCCGCAAAACGCGCTCTCCCCGTCGACCCTCGCGGCCGCCGCGGCGAGGACCGGAACGGCGTCCGGAAAGTCCGCCGCGTCGACGCGGACGGGCCGTTTCGCTCTTCCCGAGACGGTGACGGCGAAAGGTTCCGGCTCGGCCGCGACCCCCATTTCCTTCAGCACATCGAGCGCTCGCGCGTCGGCCTGCGACGAGGGCCAGGGCAGGTGTTCGATCCGGAGCGATCCACCCGCGACGGCGACCGCCGCCGCGAGGGCGGCGCCCGACGACCAGTCTCCCGGGACGGTCAAGATCTCGGATCGAACCGCCGACCCCGGCGGAACCCGGAAACGGCCGCCTCCGCCGCTCGCGTCGATGCCCGCCGCCGCGAGCGCCTCGCGGGTCGTGTCGAGGTACGCCCGGGAGACCGCCGCTCCCGAGAGCCCGAGGTCGATCCCGCGGCGGAACCGGGGAGCGGCCAGCAGGAGCGCCGACGCGAACTGGCTCGATTCCGACGTCGCGACGTCGACCGGGCCGCCTTCGAGCTCCCTTCCCCGGATCGCGAGCGGAGGAAACCCGTCGCGTCCCGCGTACGAAATGTCGCCGCCGATGGCGCGCAAGGCCTCGACCAGCGCGCCGATCGGCCGCTCGCACAGGCGGGGACTCCCGGTGAGGACCGCGCGAAGGCCGGGGGTCGCCGCCGCGAATGCCGCGAGGAATCGGCACGCCGTCCCGGAGTCCCGCACGTCCAGGACCGCCTCGGTCTTCGGCGGATCCCCGGGCTCGACGACGAGATCGGCGCCTTCGCGCCGGATTCGGATCCCCGCCGCGCGCAACGCCGCGACCAGGGAGTCGGCGTCGTCGCAGTCGAGAGGGCGCCGGATCGCGACGGGATGAGGCGCGAGCGCGGCCAGAACGAGGGCCCGGTTCGTGAAGCTCTTCGACGGCGGCACCGCGACGGCTCCGCGGAACGGCCCGCGCGCCGGAACCGCGGCGACGATCACGGCGCGAGCGCGAAGCGGCCGGTGCGCCCCTCGCCGTCGATCTCGATCCAGCTCTTCTCCTCGAGGAACGGCGGGACGATCTCGGCGCAGGCATCGCCCCACGAGCCGCGCCACGCCTCGTGGAAGTGGCCGAGGAGAACGACGTCGAACCCTTCGCGGCGCCGGCGGCGCGCGTACCGCTCGATCATCTCGACGGGGAGCCGCGACTTGTGCCGGAAGTTCGTGTCGGCGAGCCGGCGCTCCATCGAGGCGACGAATCGATTCGCGGCGGAACGCGGCAGCAGCTTCATCACGGCCCACGAGAGCCGGTTCTTCGACGCGAACCGCCAGAACCGGTAGGGCCAGTCCCGCGAGTTGATCGTGTCGCCGTGGGTGAGGAAGAAGGAGCGCGGGCCGGCGCGGAAGGTCGCGCGCTCGGCGACCTCGTCGAACTCCGGCTCGAGAAACGAGCCGCGGAGGAAGAAATCCCGGTTCCCTTCGACGTAGACGACCCGGGTGCCGGCGGCGCGGAGCTCCCGGATCGTCTCGAGGAACTGCGCGAGTCCGGGGGTCGCGAATTTCGGATCGGCGACCAGATAGTGGAACACGTCGCCGAGGAGATACAGGGCCGTCGCGCCCCGGCGGCGCATCTGGCTCACGGCGCGCCGGAACGGCTCCACGTCCGCGGAACGGGGTCCCAGATGAGAGTCGGCGAGGACGGCGATCAACGTTTTTGAGGATAGCATCGGGGAGGAATTTTCGGCCGCGCCGGAGCGTTCTCCCGCGCGACCCCAGAGACAGTGGTCCCAACCGTCAAGGAGCTCGCGTGATCCTTCGCACCGTCGCCCGGACTCTCCTCCTTCTCGCATCGATTTCCCTCGGGGCGGCCGCCGCCCGCGGCGCGGCCGCGCGCGCGACGCTCCCTGTCGAGCCGATGAAGACCGCTCTCGCCGCCGACGGGCGCGAAGCGTACGTCGTCGTCTTCCGGGAACCGCCCGCCGTGGCGGCGCGCGTCCGCGAGGGCCTTCGCGCAGCGGCGCCGTCGGCCGATCTCGACGCGAAGGTCGAGGCGATCCGAAACCGCCAGGAGGAGTTCGCCGCGGACATGAGCGGGCGGATCGGAGGCTTCACCGCCGGCGCGCGCTACGCCCGGGTCCTGAACGGCATGGCCGTCCTCGTGCCGTCCGGTGCCCTTCCGCAGCTCCGGAGCGATCCGCGGGTGCGGGCGGTCTACCCCGTCCGCAAGTACGCGCTCCATCTCGACGCGTCGAATCCCCTCATGGGAGCGCCCGCGTTCTGGACCGCCCTCGGCGGTGACGGCGAGGCGGGCCGCGGCGTCAAGATCGCCGATCTCGACACGGGCGTCGATTTCTCGAACCCGATGTTCTCCGACCCGTCGCTTCCGATGCCCGCCGGTTTCCCGAAGGAGAACGACGGGAACGGCTTCGCGAACTCGAAGGTGATCGTCGCGAAGTATTTCCAGGGAATCGTCGACGCGAGCGATTCCCGCCTCTCCGACCTGCAGAAGACGGCGCAGGACCTCTCCGGACACGGCTCGCACACGGCGAGCGTCGCGGCCGGGGCGAAGGTGACGCTCTCCGGGAACGGCCGGCGCCCGGTGACCCTCGAGGGCGTCGCGCCGAAGGCGTACATCGGCGACTACAAGGTGTTCTCGCCGGGCGCGTACACGGACAACATCATCGCGGCGATCGAGGAAGCGACCGCGGACGGCATGAACGTCCTGAACATGAGCTTCGGCCTTTCCGACCCGAACGGGAACGAGCCGTTCCTGTACAGCGCCGCCGCGGAGAACGAGGCGATCCAGAACGCGATCGCGGCCGGGGTCACGATCACGGTTTCCGCGGGCAACGCGGGCCAGGACGCGAGCGGGAACCCGAATCCCGATTCGATCAGCTCGACGGCCGACGTGCCGGAGGTGATCGCCGTGGGAGCCTCCACGAACAGCCATTCGGGCCTCGATTCGTCCCAGCTCGCGCGGGTCGCGATGACCTCGGGGCACACCGCCCCGCCGGCGAACGTCACGAACATCATCGGCGCCCAGGCGCAGCACACCGACGCGAACGGAAATACCATTCCTCCTCCTTTTCCCACGGTTGCTTTTTCGGCGCCGTTCGCCGACTGGGACGCGCTCGACGGCTCCAGCGACGGCACGGCGTGCGTCGCTCTGGGAGGCGCCGGTCTCCCCCTCTCCGGCCAGGTCGTCGTGATCCAGCGCGGCACCTGCACCTTCCAGACGAAGGTCCAGAACGCGGAGGCGGCGGGCGCGCGCGGGGTCGTCATCTACAACAAGGCGGACGGCTCGGACGGCGGGGACCAGATCCTCGTCGCCGCGATCGGGCCGACGTCGATCCCGGGAATCTTCATCGGCCGGACGGACGGCCTGAACCTCAAGACGTACGTCGACGCGAACCCCGGAAATCCCCCTTCCGCGACGGGCAGCTTCGGCCCCGCGCCGGACGGCACTCCGCCGGCGGTGTTTTCGACGCCGAGCCGCGAGCTCGCGAACTTCTCCTCGATCGGGCCGACCCTCGATCTCCAGATCAAGCCCGACCTGACGACGGTCGGCACCGGGAGCTACGCGGCGGTCCAGGACGACAGCGCGCTCGGCGACGGCCGGTTCGGCGACGACGAGATCGACCCGTCTCCCTTCTTCGATCCGTCGGGGTTCGCGTTCGGCCAGGGCACGTCCTTCTCCGCGCCGCGCGCCGCCGGCAGCGCCGCGCTGGTCAGGCAGAAGCATCCCGACTGGACTCCCGCCGAGATCAAGGCGGCGCTGATGGAGACGGCGGCGCGCCCCACGAACGGGGGCGATCCGATCGCGATCGGAAACCTCTCGGTCCTCCGGCGCGGTTCCGGCAACATCGATCTCGAGGCGGCGTCGCGCGTCGGCTCGATCGTCCTGCCGGCGAGCTATTCGTACCGCCGGGTCGCCTTCAACGCCGTTCCGAACGCGCACGCGCTCGACCGCGCGTTCACGATCGAGAACAAGACCGACGCGGCCGTCACCTACACCCTCTCGGCCGAAACGACGGCGGGCCTGTCCGATCCGGCGATCGCGCCGGCCGTCTCGCCGGCGAGCCTGACCGTCGCCGCCCATGCCTCCGGGACGTTCACGCTCTCGCTCGTCCTCCACCCGGGCCTCCTCGACGGACAGAACGATTCCGAGGGCGCGATTCTCGTCTCCGACGGAGGCGCGTCGATCCCCGGCACGCTCTCGATTCCCTACTGGGTGCGCCTCGCGTTTCCCGCCGGCGCTCCTCCCGCGCTCGAATCGGCGACCTCGGCGTACACGGCGGCGAACAACCAGCTCGACATCAGTCTCGTCGCCCACGACGACGACGCGGATCTCGCCTCGATCACGCTCGATTTCTACGACGACTCCGGAGCCCTGCTCGGGACCATCTCCGATACGTTCGCCGATCTGAACGTGGACACGTCCTCTCCCGATCTGTCGCTCGACCTCCAGATCCCGAGCTTCACCGGGACGTTCGGGTGCGCCGGCTGCGCGAGCGTCGGCGTCTCCGTGACCGACGCGGCGGGAAACGTGAGCAACACGATCGTGACCCGCTTCGGCGCGGGCGTCACGAACGAGGCGATCCCCGCGGCTTCCGGCGGAACGTATCGGCGCTCGATTCCTCTCGTCGCGCACATCCAGGGCGCGCAGTTCCCGTTCCGGAGCGACGCGCGGCTCGTCAACCCCGACTCTTCCCACATCCTGACGATCGACGCGTTCTACGTCCCGGAGGGGCAGCCGGGCGCCGGCGCGGGGACCCTCCACGTCGCGCACCAGCTCCTCCCGCGGCAGTCGTTCGCGCTCGACGATCTCGTCCAGCAGGACTTCCACCTCGCCAACGACGCCGGGAGCCTCGTGCTCGTTTCCCAGGACGGTCATCCGTTCCTCGCCTCGTCGCGCGCCTACACGGCGGACTCTCGAGGCGGGACGTTCGGAACGTTCCTGGGGTCGGTCTCCGCGACGGGCGGCGTGGGAGCGGCCGACGCTCCGGCGATCGCGAACGGAATTCCGACGGGCGCCGGTTATCACACGAACGTCGGGGTCACGGAGATCACCGGCGGCCAGACGACCGTTCGCATCGAGGGTTTCGCCCGGGACGGATCCCCGGTCGGGAGCTACACGGACACCATTCCCGGATACGCGAACTTCCAGCGCGAACCGGGACACGGCTTCTCCGCTCCCGCCGCGCGCATCGATTTCACGGTGCTCTCCGGCGGAAGGGTGCTCCCCTACGCCGCGACCGTCGACGAGAAATCGGGAGACACCCTCCTGTCGGTTGCGACCGCCGCTCCGGAGGCTTCCGACGACGAAATCGTCCCGGGCGCCGGCCGGATCCACGGCGCCGGAGGGACGTTCTTCACGTCGGACCTCGCCGTGTCGAATGCCTCGACCGCTCCGAGAACCCTCACGTTCACGCTCGTCCCGGGGGCGGGAATGGCTCCCCTGCCGGCCCCCCCGGCGCCGGTGGCGATCGGGGCCGGGCAGACGCTCCTCTTCCCGGACGTGCTCCGGACGCTCTTCGGCTTCGCCGGGGAAGGCGTCGCGGCGATCCGCATCCATCCCGATTCTCCGACCCGGCTCACGGCGTCCGTCCTCACGTCGACGCCGAACGCCTCGGGCGGCGGCAGCTTCGGATTCTTCGTGAACGGGACGTCCGCGGGCGCGATCGGTGCCGGAGGCCGCGCCGTGTCGATCCATCTCGAGCACGACGCGCGTTTCCGCACGAACTTCGGCTTCACCGAAATCGGGGGAGCGCCGGTGACCGTGCGCGCGACGTTCTTCGACGAGAACGGAATCCCGCTCGGGACCAGGACCTACTCCACCGGCGCCAACACGTTCGTGATGACCGGCGCGGCCGAGCTCGTCGGCGCCGCCGCGGTCCCGAACGGCTACATCGAATTCACGGTGGTTTCGGGCGCCGGGAAGGTGATCGCGTTCGGAACCGTGGTGGACAACATCACGGGCGACTCCATCTTCGTGCCGGCCGAGTAACCGTCGCGGGAGCTGGCTCGGGGACCGGATCGGCGTGACGGCGGCGCAGCGCCCCCTACCGGCGGCGTTCGCGCATGGCGCGATCGGCTTCTCGCTTCAGCTCGTTTTCCCGGATCGTCTGCCGCTTGTCGTGGAGCTTCTTGCCCTTCACGAGCGCGATTTCCGCCTTGACCCGCGGGCCCTTGAAATAGAGCTGGAGCGGAATGCACGTCACCCCGCTCCGCGCGACTTCTCCTCCCCAGCGGTCGAGCTCGCGGCGATGCGCCAGGACCTTGCGGTCGCGCTCGGGCGCGTGGCCGGTCCACGACGCCGGACCGTAGGCGGAGACGTGGGCGTTCACGAGAAACGCCTCGCCGCCGCGGAACTGGATGAACGAGTCCTTGAGGTTCGCGCGCCCCTCGCGCAGCGACTTGACCTCGCTCCCCGAGAGCGCCAGTCCGACCTCCATCCGATCCTCGATGAAGTAGTCGTGGTAGGCCTTCCGGTTCGTCGCGATCACGCGCCGCGACGGATCGTCCTTGCTCGATGCCGGTCTCATCGGGAAGCCTTGCGATCGCGTCTCAGATGGCCGGCGCGTGAGGCGCGGCCAGACGCGGGCGAGATGGGATGCGGCTCGCCCGCGAGGTCCCGAGGCGTACCGGGGCGTACGTCGCAGGGCCTCGCGGGTGGCACGCGCCCGTATTCGCTCGATGGATGGTCCGCGCCAGCATCTAAGACTTGTCGAGGCCGCCGCCGGCGATGAAGTCCCGGAACTTCGCCGCCAGATTCGGATCGAACTGCGTGCCTCCCTTCGACTCGATCGTCTCGACCGCCTCGTCCCGGCTGATCGTCGGGCGGTAGGAGGCCGGCGCGGTCATCGCGTCGAACGCCTCGACGATGTGGATCAGCCGCGCGCCGAACGGGATCTGCTCGCCGCGGAGCTGTTCCGGGTACCCGCTCCCGTCGTAGCGCTCGTGGTGATGGAGCACGAGAGGGATCACCGGATAGGGAAACTCGATGTCGGCGAGGAGCATCGCGCCGACCGAGGGATGGTCGCGCGCGAGTCGGTACTCCGCCTCGGTCAGCGGGCGCTTCTCGGAGAGCCGGTCGTACGAGAGCTCCCGGAGTCCGACGTCGTGGAGCATCCCGGCGACCGTGATCTGTTCGATCGTCGTCTCGGGGAGCCGCAGGAACCCGGCGAACCGGCGGGCGATGCGGGCGACCGAGAGGCTGTGGGTGACGAGCGCCGAATACTTCTTGAGTCCCGGATCGAGGAGCCGCCGGATCAATCCCCGGAACGCGTCGCGGTAGCGCGCCGCCTCTCGCGTTTCCGAGACCGACCGCCGGACCAGCAGATGGATCTCGCGGATCGCGGCCGCCCGCGACGCCTCCGGCTCGGCGGTGAAGATGAGGGAAAACAGGATCGCGCGGCCCTCTTCGGAGACGAGCGCCGATGTCTGGAGCGCGCGGATCTCGCCCGGTGCGAGCTCCGCTTCGTTCCGGCCGTGAGGGAAGTCCACGTTGAACCGCCGTTCCGAAGGAGACGTCCGGCCGGGAAAGAGCCGGCTGAAGACGTCCTGGGCGCTCGCGACGACGCTTTCCTGCGCGGCCGGCGCGATCGGACGCCGCGAGCCGATGTAGAACTCCGCCGACGCGTCGGTCCAGAGCGAAAAGACGACGCCGGCGATGTCCGGATCGAGGAGCAGGGTCGACGCGAATCCGCGGAAGAGCAGCGCCTCGCGCTGGCTGATCGGCGGCCGGGTGGGCGGCGGCGCCACGCGGCGGATCTTGGGCCTCGGAAGATCGGAGGCCGGAAGCTCGACCGCGGCCGGCGCCGGAGCGGGCGCCGCGGGAACGTCGAAGAACCCCTGGATCTCTTGAGGCCCGGGGGCCGGCTCCGGGCTTCCGGCCACCTGCCGGCGGATCTTCAGGATCTCGGAGACGACGGCCGAAATCGCCCGGGTGTCCTCGGGGTAGTAGAGGTCTCCTCCGGCCTTGTCGCGCCCTTCGACGATGCCGACGAGGCGTCCGTCGTCGTAGAGCGGCGCGGCGATCAGGCGGGCGGTGTGGGTGGCTTCCATGTCCCGCCGCAACGACTCCGCTTCGACGGGCGAGTTGAAGTAGAAGGGCTTGCGGAACCGGTTCACCCATTCGACGAGAGGATGATCCTTGCCGAACTGCGCGACCGGGAGGTCCCGGGGGGAGAAGCCGTAATGGGTGACGAGGCGGAACTCGCCCGTCGGCTCCATCAGATACAGGGCCGATCGCGTCGTCTTGCTCTTCTCGAGAAGGGAAAAAAGCGCTTCCCGATAGCGCTGTTCCACCGTCGGATCAAGCATTTCCCGATCATCGTAACATCTCGGGAAAAGACGGCGAACCGTGGCGATTTCGCAACGGTCGTGTGAACGAAACGCCACCGGCCACCACGAGCGGGACCGGACCGTCACCATGAACGATCCTGTTTTCATCGAGTTCCGTTCACCGGGTCCCGTCGCGATGTGGCACGCCCGCTGCGATATCCGGGACGTGATGCGAGATCAGACGACGCTGCGGACGCCGGTATCGATCGAGGGAGTGGGACTGCACACGGGCCATCGCGTGCAGGCGACCTTCCGCCCCGCGCCCGAAGACCACGGGATCGTGTTTCGGCGCGAGGATCACCCCGCGGTCGTGCTTCCCGCGCTCCCGGGGAGCGCCCTCGGGTTCGATCACGCGACGACGCTCGGCTGCGGCGCCGTCCAGATCGGGACCGTCGAGCACGCCCTCTCCGCCGCGGCCGGGCTCGGCATCGACAACCTCGAGGTCGAGGTCCGCGGCGACGAGCTCCCGATCCTCGACGGGTCCGCGCTCCCGTTCGTGCGCCTCTTCCAGGCGGCCGGCATCGAGCGGCAGCACCGGCCGGCGCGCGTCCTCGCGATCGAGCGCCGGGGCGAGATCCGGCGAGGCGACAAGTCGATCGCCTTCCGGCCGGGGCGCGGGCTCACGATCACCTACGAGATCGATTTCCCGCACCGCGCGATCGGCCACCAGTCGATGACGATCCACGTCGATCCCGACGCGTACGCCTCGCGGATCGCGCCGGCACGGACCTTCGGGTTCATGCACGAAATCCACTACCTGCGCGAGCGGGGCCTCGCGCGCGGCGGGACGCTCCAGAACGCGATCGTCCTCGACGGCCAGAAGATCCTCTCCGGCCCGCTCCGCTTCTCGGACGAGTTCGTGCGGCACAAGATCCTCGACCTGCTCGGCGACCTCGCGCTCCTCGGCCGCCCCGTGGAAGGGCGGATTCACGCGCGCAAGGCCGGGCATGCGCTCCACGCGGAACTCGTGAGCGAGCTCGCGGGAGATGCGCTGCGGCCCGCCTCCGCCGTCGCGTTCCACGCCGAACCTTCCTTCGCCGGCTGAGTCCGGCCTCTCCGTTCGCGGCCCCCGGGAGGGAAAGGCGCGGGTTAAGATCCGTGCCATGAACCGGATTCGGCGGAGTCTCGCGGTGGCCGCCGCGGCATTCGCGCTCGCCGCACCCGCGCGGGCGGAAGCTCCCCACATCGCGCCGCTCGTCGTCGACGTGAGCGGAAACGATCTCTTCCTGACCTTCGTGCTCAACGGCGCGATCGACCCCGACCTCTCCCGGCGCATCGAGTCCGGTCTCGAGACCTCGATCGACTACGACGTCCGTCTCGCCGAACGGAACCGATACTGGTTCGACCAGGAACTCGACGCCCACCGCTTCCGCGTGACCGCGGCCTACAACCCGGTCAAGCGCGAATACGTGGTGAAGGATTACTGGGACCGGAAACCGGCGGCGAGCGTGGCGACGTCCGATTTCACCGAGGCGGCCCGCCTCCTCGTCGCGCGCACGCGGCTCCCCGCGTTCCGCGTCCGGCGAGGGTGGCCGCACAAGCACCTCTACGTGAAGATGCGCGCGTCGTACGACGCCGGCCACTTCTTCGCCCTCGCGCCCGTGGATTCGACGACCGAGTGGAAGAAGTCCAGGACGGTCAAGGTCCACGACGCGGACCTCCGCTGATGGCGGGCCCGGACCGGTCGGCGCGGCACCGTCGCGAGACGCAGCTCCTCGTCGGGGTCGCGCTCGCCTTCTTCTTCATCTGGGGCGGGATCTACCTCTCGCAGCAGGGGGCGAGCCCGCTCGCGGGAGGCAGCTTCGTCAACCGCGTGCCGCTCTTCATCCTCTGGTACCTCGACGTCGTCCTGATCGCCGCGACCCTTTTCGTGATCTTCCGCGCGCTGATCAAGCTCCTCCTCGAACGGCGGCGCGGCGTGCTCGGGGCGAAGTTCAAGACGAAGCTCCTGATCACCCAGCTCGGCCTGACCGCGATTCCGATCGCTCTCCTCTTCCTCGCCGCCACGAACCTCCTCCAGCGGTCGATCGACCGCTGGTTCTCGACCCCGGTCGAGACGATCGTGAACCGCTCGGAGGCGCTGCGCGACGTCGCCGACCGCCGGCTCGCCGACGCCGCCAGCCGCGAGGCGCGGGCGCTCGCCGCGACGCTCGACGGGACGCCGCCCGGCCCCGATCCGGCGGCGATCCTGGCCGCCGACCTGCGCCTGCGCGACTTCTCGGGGCTGGAGCTGTACGCCGACGCCGCGGCGCCCGTGCGTCTCGCGCCGTCCGGGGTCGCCCTCCCCCCCCCGGCGCCGGCCGCCTCGCTCGGCGAGGCGCGGGACCGCGGCGAAACGCGCTGGATCGACTTCCTCCACGACGGCTCCCGGTGGTTCCGGAGCGCGGCCCGGAGCCGGCGGGGCGTCGTCGTCGTGGGCCTCCGGGTGCCTCCCGTGGAGGCGGCGGCCGGCGATTTCGTCGCCGGCGCGTGGAGCGACTACCGGAAGATGGAGGTGCAGAAGTCGGCGATCAAGGCGACGAACATCCTCGTCTTCACGCTCCTGACGCTCGCGCTGCTGTTCGCGGCGATCTGGACCGGGCTGACGCTCGCGCGCCGCATCACGGCGCCGATCGGCGCGCTCGCGGAATCGACGAAGAAAATCACGCAGGGCGATCTGACCGCCGAAGTCGACGTTCCCGCGAGCGACGAGCTCGGGGTGCTGGTCGAGTCCTTCAATGCGATGACGGCCGAGATCCGGGAGGCCCGGCGCCGGCTCGAGCAGTCGAACGTCGATCTGACGGTGATCAACCGGCGCCTCGACCGCGAGCGCCAGCTCCTCTCGACGGTGCTCGAGACCGCGCGCACGGGAATCGTCGCTCTCGACCGGGCGGGACGCATCCAGGTGGCCAACCCCGCCGCCCTCGAGATCCTCGGTCTCGACCGCGCGCCCGAGACGCTCGATGCCCTCGAAGGGCGCCCGGAGCTCGCGCCGCTCTTCGAGGCGCTCGCCGCCGCCCGAACCGGGGCGAAGCCCGCGTTCCGCGAGATCTCCTCCGGCGCATCGCGGCGCGCGGAGGTCGCGGTCGCGGCGATGCCCAACGAGGAAGGGGGATCCCGCGGTTTCGTGATCGCCCTCGAGGACACCACCGAGGTCGCGCGCGCTCAGCGCCTGCAGGCGTGGACGGAAGCGGCCCGGCGGGTCGCCCACGAGATCAAGAACCCGCTCACCCCCATCCGGCTCTCTGCCGAACGCATGATGCGGAAGATCCGGAGCGGGGATCCGTCCGCCGCGGAAGCGGTTCGTCAGGGCGCGGAGGTGATCATCGAGGAAGTCGACCTCATGAAATCCCTCGTCGACCAGTTCTCGAAGTTCTCCCGCATGCCGGAATCGCGGCCCGCCGACACCGATCTCTCCGCTCTCGTCGAGAAGACGGTCGCGCTCTACCGGGAAGCGAAGGAGGGGGTCGTCATCGCTCTCGAAGACCGTCTCCCCCGCCGCGTGTACCGTCTCGACGGGCAGCAGGTCCAGCGCGTGCTCGTCAACCTCCTCGACAACGCCCTCGAAGCGTGCGACGCGGGAGGGACGATCGTCCTCTCGCTCGAGGAGCGCGCGGGCAACCTCACGATCCAGATCTCCGACACGGGATCCGGGATCGGGCCGGAAGACCGGGAAAAGATCTTCCTTCCGGACTTCTCGACCAAGCCGGGGAGCTCCGGGCTCGGGCTCGCGATCGTCTCGCGGATCGTCGCGGACCACCGCGGCACGATCCGCTGGGAGGAGAACCGGCCGCGAGGATCCCGCTTCGTGATCGAGATCCCCGCGGCATGAAGAAGCGGCGCGTCCTGGTCATCGACGACGAGCGGGCGATCCGGCAGACCCTCTCGCAGGTGCTCGCCGACGAAGGATACGAGGTCGAGTCGGCCGCCGACGGGGTCGAGGGTCTCGACCGCCTGCGCCGGGAACGGTTCGACCTCGTGTTCCTGGACGTCTGGCTCAAGGACAAGGACGGTCTCGCGATCCTCGCGGAGCTCGGGGAAAAGGCCTCCACCGTTCCCGTCGTCATGATCTCCGGCCATGCGAACGTCGAGACCGCCGTGCGTGCCGTCAAGTCGGGTGCCTACGACTTCCTCGAAAAGCCCCTCTCGCTCGAGCGGGTCCTCGTGACCGCGCAGAAGGCGATCGCCCACCGCGACCTGGCCGAAGAGGTGGCGCGGTTCCGGGAGAAGGCCTCGGGGGAGCAGACCCTGATCGGCGAAACTCCCGCCATCGTCAAGCTCCGGGAGCAGATCCTGCAGGTCGCTCCGACCGACGCGCGCGTCCTGATCACGGGCGAGAGCGGCACCGGCAAGGAAATCGTCGCCCGCACGATCCACCGGCACTCGCCGCGGCGGGGCGCGCCCCTCGTCGAAGTCAACTGCGCCGCCATCCCGGAGGAACTGATCGAATCGGAGCTCTTCGGACACGTGCGCGGCTCGTTCACCGGCGCCTCCGCCGAGCGTGCGGGGAAGTTCGAGGAGGCCGACGGCGCGACGATCTTCCTCGACGAGGTCGGCGACATGTCGGCGCGGACGCAGGCGAAGGTCCTGCGCGCGCTCCAGGAAGGGCGGTTCACCCGTGTCGGCGGGACGAAGACGATCGAGTCCGACGCCCGGGTGATTTCGGCGACCAACAAGAACCTCCCGGAGGAGATCAAGGCGGGCCGCTTCCGCGAGGACCTCTACTTCCGGCTCGCGGTCGTCCCCCTTTCGCTGCCGCCGCTCCGCGAGCGGAGCGCGGACGTGCCCGAGCTCGCGATGCATTTCCTCCGGGAGGCCGCGCAGAAGGCCGGGCAGAGGCCGAAGGCGTTCTCGGAGGCCGCGCTGAAGAAGCTTCGCGCCTACGCGTGGCCGGGCAACGCCCGCGAGCTCAAGAACCTCGTGGAGCGGCTCATGATCATGGCGCCCGGCGACACGATCGACCTGCGCGACCTTCCGGCGGAGATCGTGGAGAGCGACGTGATCCCGATGCCCGCGGACTTCTCCTCCCTGCGCCAGGCGCGCGACGACTTCGAGCGCCGGTTCATCCTCTCCGCGCTCCGGAAGAACCGCGGCAACGTCACGCGCACCGCGGAGGAGCTGGGAGTGGAACGCTCCCACTTCTACAGAAAATTGAAGGGGTACGGCATCGACGTCGAGAGAGAGTGAACGCCACACTCTTTGCGATCGAGGCGCGAAGTTCTTCCAAGCCCCGGCTCAGACTCCCCGGCGCGCGCCGGTCCCGATTGCTCACCACGACGCGCGGCGAGGCGCGAGCGCGACGGGATGCGGACCGCCCGGGGCGCCGGCAGGCGTACCGAGCGTACGTCGGAGAGCGAAACGGGGCTGTTCGCGCCCGTCCGGCGCGATGCATCGGCGCTCCCGCTAGTCCGCCTTCATGAGCTTCGTCTCCAGCACCAGCTCCGGGCAGAACTTCTCGATCCGCAGATAGAACTCGGCGGCTTCGTACAGCGCCTCGGCCGGCGTGAGCCCGACGATCTCGCTCCCGACGACGTTGACGCCGAAGCGCGCCGCCTCCGACTTGACGCACTCGAACACGCGGAAGAGGGGAGTCTTCTTGTAGTTGGTCATGTTGATCGAGACCTGGACGACGCCGCGATCCTTGAGATCCACCGCCATCGCCTTGCAGTACCGGAACCCTCCGCCGACGTGGCGGATCGATTTCGCGATCCGGTCGGCGACGGAGAGATCGGACGTCCCGAGGTTGATGTTGTAGGCGATCAGCGGCATGCGCGCGCCGAGCACCGTGGCGCCCGCCGAGGGGTGCGGCTCCGCCGGGCCGAAGTCGGGCGTCCACCCGGGCTGCTTCATCTTCTCGGCGAGCCCCTCGAATTCTCCCTTGCGGATGTTCGAGAGGTTCCGGCGCTCTTCCGACGTGGCCGCGTCCTCGTAGAGGTAGACAGGGACCGCGAAGCGCTCCGCGATCGTCTTCCCCGCCTCGCGCGCGAGGGTGACGCACTCCTTCGCGTCGATGTCGCGAATCGGGATGAACGGGACCACGTCGACCGCGCCGAGACGCGGATGCTGGCCGCGGTGGCGGCGCAGGTCGATCCGAGGCAGCGCGGCGGAAAAGAGCGCGACCACGGCGTCGCGCACCGGGCCGGGTTCCCCGACGAACGTCAGCACGGACCGGTTGTGGTCGGCATCCGAGGTCAGGTCGAGCACCTTGATGCCGGGGACCGCGGCGACCGCCCCGGCGATCGCGCGCACGATCTCGCCGTCGCGCCCTTCCGAGAAGTTCGGAACGCACTCGACGATCTGCTTCAATTTCCCACCTCGCTTTGCTATTCTGTCCCGACTTCGATGGCCGACAATATCGCGTATCCGGGCAATCCCGGGCTCCCTCGGGAAGCCCGCGAGAAGATTCTCTCCACGTTCCGGCACTCGCTCAATCTCTTCAAGGCGGGAAAGACCGAGGACTGCGCCGTGGGGTGCGACTTCATCCTCAAGATGGATCCCCGCTTCGTCCCCGCCAAGCGTCTCCTCGAGAAGGCGCGCGATCCGAACGCGTCGGTCGACCTCGCCGAGCTCGAATCGTTCGTGGCGGAAACGCTCACCCCGATGGAGAAGCTCGGCGCGGCCGCCCCCGACAAGCTCCTCATCTCGGCGATCGAGGCATACGCGGACCGCGACTTCGACCGCGCGATCGAAAGCTCGAACCGGGTGCTTTCCGTGCTTCCCGGCAACAGCGACGCGCGGGAGATCCTCGAGAAGGCGACCCGCAAGAAGGAGCTCCAGCCGCACGTCGAAAACTTCCGGCAGCGCGCGCTCTTCGCGCTCGAATCGGGACAGACGGACGAGGCGAAACGCAACTTCGAACGAATGCGCAGCCTCGACCCGGAACATCCCGAACTCGAGCGTCTGGCCAAACGCCTCCACGAGCCGGCCGCTCCGGCGGCCGCCGCGGAACCGGCGCCGCCGCCCGAGGAGATGCCGGCCTTCGATTTTCCGTTCTCGGATTTCCCGGAGACCACTCCCGAGACTTCCGCGCCGGAACCGTTCGGCTTCGCGCCGGCGCCTCCCCCGCCGGAAGCGCCTCTCCCGCCGGAAGCGCCTGCCCCTCCGCCTCCGGTCGCGCCGGCGGCTCCTCCTCCGGGGGAAGCGACCGGGCCTCTGGCGCTCGACTCGCTTT
The DNA here is from genome assembly GCA_035717485.1 of Thermoanaerobaculia bacterium. Classification (NCBI taxonomy): domain Bacteria; kingdom Pseudomonadati; phylum Acidobacteriota; class Thermoanaerobaculia; species Thermoanaerobaculia bacterium. The sequence continues at coordinate 21,498 of DASTIQ010000286.1, forward strand.
CTCTCGACGTTCCTCCGGGAGAGGAATGGGCGCCGGTGCCCGAACATTCCGCCGCGTCGCCCTCCGGAGAAACGGCGCCCGCGCCGGACCCCTCCTCGTTCGGCGACTTCTGGAGCACCTCGACGCCCGAGGTGTCGCTCGAGCCGGCGGCGCCGGAAACGCCGCCCGCTGCGGCGCCGGCGGGCGCTTCCCCCGAGATCCAGCGCCTCCTCGACGAAGGGGATCGCCTCGCCGAGCGGGGAGATCACCAGGGCGCGATCGAAGTCTGGTCCCGGGTCTTCCTTTCCGATCTCAGCAACCCGGAAGCGGCGTCGCGGATCGAAAACGCGCGGACGCGAATCGCGGAGACCCATCGGCGCGTGGCCGACGCGCTCAAGCAGGGCCGGTCCCTCTACGAGTCCGGAAAGGTCAAGGAAGCGCGCGAAAAATTCCTCGAGGTCCTCGCGATCGACGAGAACGAATCGACGGCGCGGTCGTACCTGCACCGCATCGAGGAGGATCTCGCGCGCCCGACCGCGTCGTACGACCTCTCGGCGGCGGCCCCCGCCGGCGACGTCCTCGCGGAGGAGGAAGAGCCTCGAGCCGAGGAGCCGAGACGCGCTCCCGCGCCGTCCCGCGGCGCCGCGCGGCCGCGGATCCCGCTCCTCCCGGTCGCCGCAGCTCTCGTCGTCGCGATCGGGATCGGGCTGTTCCTGATGTTCCGGCCGCATCCGGCCGCCGCGCCCCCGCCGCCCTCGCGCCCGGCCCGCGCGGCCGCCGGTCCCGACCGGATCGCGGAAGCGACGCGCCTCTTCCAGGAAGGAAGAGTCGACGAGGCCCGCGAAGCGCTCGCCCGCGTTCCGCCGGAGGACCCGCAATACGCCCGCGCGCAGAAGATGCTCGCGAACTTCGGACCGGCGGCCGCTCCGCCGCCGGAAAACGCGCCGGCCCCGGCGACCTCCGCAGCGCCCCCGCCGACGGCGGCCGCCCAGCGGCAGGAAGCCGAAGCGGCGCTCGCGGACCATCGCTACATCGCCGCGCTCACGGCTTTCCACCAGGCCTCGGCGGGCTATCCGGGGGACGCCGATCTCAAGCGCGAAATGGGCGAGGCGGCCGCGAAGGTGGAAGAGATCTCGCCGGCCGTGAAGCTCTTCAACGACGGCGACTACGATTCGGCGCTGCCGATCCTGTGGCGCCTCTACCAGGCGGATCACCAGAACGCGGACGTGAAGAGCTATCTCGTCCGCTGCTACTACAACCAGGGCGTGATCGCGCTGCAGAACAATCTCTACGACAAGGCCGCGAAGGCGTTCGACGACGCCCTCGGGGTCAATCCGGACGATGCGCTGTCGAAACGGCAGAAGGCGTTCGCGCAGCGGTACGTCGGCAAGCCCGCGGATCTCCTCGCCCGCGTCTATCTGAAGTACCTGCGCCCGCGGCCGTGAAACGCCGCGACCCCGACGAACCGGAGCTTTGGAGCGGCGAATCGCCGGAGATCGACGCGGGTCTGTCGGAAGAGCCGGACGACCCGCTCGGCCGGGTGCTGATCCGGCACCCGCCCGCGCTCTTCCCCGAGCCGGAGCCCGCCCGCGGGACGCCGGAGGAAGCGCCGGCGGAGACCGTGTCGCTCTTCGACGACGCCGGGCCGGCGGCTTCCGTTCCCGGGGAGGAGGCGCCCCGCGCGGCGCCCGCCGCTCCGCGCCTGACGGCGTTCCTCGCCGACGCTTCGCTCTGCGGAATCGTGGCCGCGGCGAGCTTTCTCGGCGCGGCCGCGCTCGTCCGCCGCTCTCCGTCGGTCGAGGGATGGCTCTGGTGCGGTCTCTTCGCGCTCCTCGTCTCGTTCTTCCTGGTCGTTCCGACGCTCGCGCTGTTCGGGCGCACGCCGGGAATGGCGCTCGCGGACCTGACCGCCGACGACCCTTCCGGCGAGAAGCCGGAGTTCGCGGCCTCGCTCGTCCGATGGGGGGCGACCGCGCTCACCGCGGTGCTGGCCGGGCTTCCGCTCGCCACGATGCTCTTCGACCGCCGCCGGCGGACGCCGGCGGACCTGCTCTCGGGCCGCCCCCTCCTCTCGGCGCGGGAGCCGGTCGCCTGAAGGCCGCGGACGCGTCCCGGTACGGCTGGAAAGAGATCCCCGGCTCGTCCCACGACCGTCTCCGGCGGGCGCTCCTCGCCCTTCCCCCGGGCGGGTCCCTCCTCGACCTGGGCGCGGGAGCGGGACACCTGGGGCGGGAGATCGCGGGCCATTTCGTGCACGTCGCGGGGGTCGAGCCGGACGCCGCGGTCCGGCCGCCGCTCGGCGCCTACGACGAGTGGGTGAGCGACTCGGTCGCCAACGTCGAGAGCTGGAGCCGGACGTTCGACGTCGTCGTCTGCGCCGACGTGCTGGAGCACCTCGAGGATCCCGCCGCGGTCCTCGCGCGCGTGCGCCGGTGGCTCTCTCCCCGGGGAGCGCTCTTCGTCTCGCTCCCGAACGTCGCCAACGTCGCGATCCGCCTCGCGCTCCTCGCGGGACGGTTCGAGTACGCGGAAGCGGGAATCCTCGACCGGACCCACCTGCGGTTCTTCACGCGCCGGTCCGCCCGGCGGCTCGTCGAGAACGCCGGCTTCCGGATCCGGCGCCTGCACCCGACCCCGATTCCCGCCGAGCTCGCGATCCCCGTTCTCCGGCGCGCTCCGTTGCGCGCGCCGGCGCGCGCTCTCTTCTCGGCGGCCGCTTCCCTGTGGCCCACGCTCTTCGGCTACCAGTTCGTCATCGAGGCCGAGCGGACCCCATGAACGTGTCCCTCGTCGTGCCGGCGTTCAACGAGGAACGAAGGCTCCCCGCGACCCTCGCGCGCATCGGGGAATACCTGCGCGGGGCCGGCGAATCGCAGTGGGAGATCGTCGTCGTCGACGACGGATCCTCCGACCGGACCGCGGAGGCCGCGCGCGCCGCGGCGCCCGCGGCGGGTGCTCCCGTCGAGGTCGTCGTCCTCCCGCGGAACCGGGGGAAGGGGGCCGCGATCCGCGAAGGCGTCGCGCGCACCCGGGGCGAGCGCGTGCTCGTCAGCGATGCGGATCTCTCGACGCCGATCGAGGAGTGGCGGCGGCTCCGCGACGCCGGAGCGCCGGTCGCGATCGGGTCGCGCGCCCTCGACGAGGCGACCGTCCGGAGGCGGCAGGCGTGGTACCGGCGGGCCCTGGGAAAGCTCTTCAACCGCGTCGTGCGGGCGCTTTCCGTCCCCGGAATCCGCGACACGCAGTGCGGCTTCAAGCTGTTCGACGGCGACGTCGCCCGCGAGCTCTTCGCCGCGGCCCGGATCGACCGCTTCGCGTGGGACGTCGAGATCCTCGCGCTCGCCCGCGCGCGGGGCCTTCGGATCGCGGAGGTCCCGGTCCTCTGGTTCAACTCCCCCGAATCGAAGGTATCGGTCGTGCGCGACCTGATCCCCACGATGCGGGACCTGATCCGCATCCGCCTCCGGGTCGGGAAATAGGCGGCGGACGCCGGGCCGGCCCGGCGCGCCCGCTTCGCGTCCGGCTCACCCGACGTGATAGGTCGAGCCGACGGGCGTCAGCCCGACCGTCTCCTTCGCCTCCAGCTTTTCCCGCAGCTTCTCGAACTGACGCACCGCCTTCTGCGTGTAGATCCGGCCGGCGCACGTCAGGCAGACCTCCGCCTGCACCTTCAGCACCGCGGTG